>NZ_JCAHZS010000002.1:0-273375 GCF_059415145.1 Sulfurospirillum sp. E15m | reverse complement strand
GCTAAGGCTACCAAGGAGTACTGTAATTCGTTTCATAAGCACTCCTTTATGCACCTCTGCCTCTAGATACAACACGCTTACGATAGATTGCAGAAACACTCTCAGCATCTCCCACCAATAAAGCATTCGTGGAACATACTGCCGCACACATAGGTACTTTACCTTCAGCGATACGATTTTGCCCATACAATTCTCTCTCTTCATGAGAGTTGGTCTCTAATGGTCCACCTGCACACATCGTACATTTATCCATAACACCTTTAATACCAAAAGCACCATCGCGTGGAAACTGTGGAGCACCAAATGGACATGCGTATAAGCAGTAGCCACATCCGATACATTTGTTTTTATCATGAAGCACGATGCCGTCTTCTCTGATATAAAAACAATCCACAGGGCAGACTTGCTCGCAAGGAGCATCGGTACAATGCATACATGCAATTGAGGTTGAGATCTCTTTACCTTCAACACCATCATGCAAAGTAATGACTTTTCTTCGGCTAATCCCTACGGGTAGTTCATGCGCTTCTGAACACGCAACCGAACAGGCAAAGCACTCAATACAACGGTGATCATCACAGTAAAATTTCATTCGTGACATTTCGTTATTCATTCCACACCCCCTATGCTTTCTCGACGCGGCATAGACCTGCGTTGAACTCTGAAATTTGTGTAATTACATCGAACCCATAGTTTGTTACGGTATTAAAACTCTCACCGATAACGTAAGGCTTTGTACCCTCTGGGTAACGATCGCTCAAATCCATACCTTGGAAAATACCCGCAAAGTTATACGGCATACAGATACGATCGGGTGTAACACTATGATTGTGATACGCTTTAACTTTGATCTTGGTTCCTTGCGGTGAGTGAATCCACATCATATCACGGTCTTTGATACCATGACTGAGTGCAAGATCTGGGTGAATATTGGCAAACATCTCTGGCGTAATATGGGAGAGATACTTACTGGTTCGCTCAAGCATTCCAGCACCACTGAGGTTTACCACACGCATACTCACAAGCATGGTTGGGAACTCTTTTGACCAATCTTCTTTTTGTTGTTCAGACTTGAATTTGACTTCAACCCTAAAGTTGTTTTTTTGATCTTCATAGGTTGGATACTTTTGAACTAAATCCCAGCGCGGTGAGTGAATAGGTTCACGGTGTTTAGGTGTTGGATCAGGAAACTCCCACACAAGTGCACGCGCTTTCGCGTTACCATAGGCACAAACACCTTTTTCACGACATTTTTCTTGAATAATGCCACTGTGATCGACTTTCCAGTTCGCACCCATAACCGCTTTTTCTTCTTCAGTAAGCGTAATACCAAGTACTTTTTCGATATTGTCTTTGGTGATTTCTGGGTATCCACCCTCTACGTGTGAGCCTTTTACCGTCACAGATTTTTCAGCCAACTGGCTGACACCATTGTGCTCTAGTCCAAAACGATTTCTAAAGCCCATACCGCCTTCATTGACAGGAACGTCTGGATTGTACAAGATAGGTGAACCTGGATGTTTTTCATCCCAACTTGGCCACGGAAGTCCGTAATACTGGCCTTTCATCTCGCCTTTACCCTCTAAGGTGATTGGGTCAAACATATGCCAATTTTCTTGGTGTTTGCGAAGTCTCGCAGAAGTCCAACCTCCAAGACCAATCGTTTTAATCGTACGCGCAATTTCATCACCCGCATCATCTGGCCAAACAAAATCTTTTTTCAATTCAACCAGTTGTCGGTCTTTAATGCCCATTTTCATACCTTGGACAAACTGGTCGTAGAAACCAAATTTCTTAGCAAACGCAAACATGACCTCTTGGTCTTCTTTACTTTCATACAATGGTTCAACCACTTTTGTACGCCATTGACCGCTTCGATTACTTGCCGTAACCGTACCTGAAGATTCAAATTGTGTTGCGACAGGAAGAATATAGATGCCATCTTTACGGTCTGTTAAAATAGCCACTTCATTCACAAACGGTTCAGCAATGACAAGAAGGTCAAGTTTATTCAGTGCCTCTTTGATTTTGGCTTGTTGTGACATAGAGGTAATACCTGTTCCTTGAACCCATAAAACACGAATGGGCGCTGAAGAGTAGGTTTTTTCCTCTTGAAGAACACCTTGCCACCATTTAGCGAGTGAAAAACCTTTTTCATTCATCCACTCTTTGGCAAAAAAGCGACCTTTCAGCCATTCATAATCCACACCCCATGATTTTGCGAAGTATTTCCATGAACCATCGGCAAGTCCGTAGTAGCCTGAAAGGGTGTCAGCAAGATTTCCCATATCGGTTGCACCTTGGACGTTATCGTGGCCACGAATGATGTTACATCCGCCACCTTTTTTACCAGCATTTCCAAGGGCAAGTTGCAATACAGGGATAATACGCGTATTGGAAGTTCCTGTACTGTGTTGGGTAATACCCAATGCCCATACAGCAGTTGCTGGCTTACTTGTTGCAAAAAGTGTTGTCGCCTGAATCAATAAATCAACAGGAATACCTGTGACATTAGAAGTAACTTCAGGTGTCCATTTTTCTGCTTCTTGACGAATTTCATCCATGCCATACGCACGGTTTTTCATAAACTCTTTGTCTTCCCAACCATTTTTAAAAATGAGATGAAGCATACCATAGATAAATGCAACGTCTGTGCCTGAGCGAATTCTAAGGTATAAATCTGCTTTTGCAGCACTTCTGGTATAGACAGGATCAACAACGATCAGCTTTGCACCTTTGTCTTTTGCTTTTAAAAAGTGCTTAAAACCAATAGGACAGGCAACGGCTGAATTTGCGCCGATCATCATAATGACTTTAGAGTTTTCAACAACATCACCAAAGTGATTGGTCATTGCACCATAGCCCCATGTATTCGCCGCTCCAGCAACGGAGGCACTGTGACAGATACGTGCGACGTGATCGATATTATTCGTTCCCCACATAGTAGCGAACTTTCTAAAATAGAAAGATTGTTGGAGACTAAACTTCGCAGAACCTAAGAACATAACCGTATCGGGGCCATTCTCAGCTCTGATTTTAAGCATCTTTTCTGAAATCTCAGTAACAGCTTGATCCCAACTGATTCGTTGCCATTTTCCATCGACTTTTTTGAGAGGATACTTAATACGTTGTGTACTTTTAACCAAATCAATCTGGTCAATGCCTTTACAACAATGACTTCCTTGGCTAATCGGGTGGTCTTGTGCCACTTCTTGGCGAACCCACACACCGTTTTGAACTTCGGCGATAATACCGCAACCCGCAGAACAGATACTACAAATTGTTTTAACGCTTTTACTACCAGGGAAAGGATTTTTGACTTCCTCTTCGGTTGCTGGGCGTAATGAATCACTGCTTGCAAAAGCTCCCGTTGCTCCAAAACTTGCACCAATCGCTGCCATTTTTAAAAAGGCGCGTCTGCCTATTTTTAAAGAATCTTCATGAAGTGCTTTACTCATGTTCCCTCCTTAAACTGCGGCGCGATAAAACGCGTCCCAATGAGCTGTTTTTGTGTAGAGAATCTCTTTTTTCTTAGAGTGCCCCTTCACAACGCCGTTACTTCCTGCTATTTTTGCACCGCTTTCGTTAGCCATTGCACTCACGCCAACAGAAGCGACCACAGCACTTGCGCCTAGAGTTTTTTTAAGAAAACTCCTTCTTTGATCTTGCACGATTTCCTCCTGCATCTTTTACATGTAAAGAAATTTACATGTAATGTATTTTGTAAAAAAGGTAATGTATCATTGACCGCCAATGAACTTTTTTACATACGATAAGAGGTTGTTGATGGAGTATAAAAGACATAGAGGTATGGTGGTTATAAGTCTATATAGAAAGAGCATATATCCTCCACGATACGTATGTAGGCTTACTACGTAAGCATAATATCATGAACAACAAGTGTATTGTAGTCCTATGCAACTTTAGCATATCTTAAAATCGATAAAAATATTTTGACTAATTTATACTATTTTGCTTGGATTTATTGGTAATAATACATTTACCAATAATGAAGATGGAGAAAAACTAAGAAAGCGAATTGGCTATACAAATCGTATCACGACCACTGTTTTTTGCTTGATACAAAGCATCATCAGCATGCGAGATAAGAGTATAGGGTGTATCGTGCTCGCTCAAAGTAGCGACACCGATACTGATGGTATGCACTTTACATGTAAAAAAGATTGCTTGTTTGATGGCATCTTGAATTCTTTTTGCAACGTGATACGCTTCGTCTTGTGTGCTGTGTGTACAGAGAATCAAAAATTCTTCACCACCCCAACGTCCAACAATATCATATTGGCGAAGGTTTTCTTGAATAATCTGTGCCATTTGTACAAGTACTTTATCGCCAATGGGATGACCAAACGTATCGTTTATTTTTTTAAAATGGTCAATATCTAAAAGCAGAATTGAAAAATCATGGGATAAGCGTTGCGCCTTTGAAACCTGTGCAATGAGTTCCTTTTCTATTTTCATACGATTGTAAAGCTTGGTGAGTAAGTCTGTTTCAGAGAGGTACAATAGCTCTTTATTGTAGCGTTTCAGTTCAAGATAGCGCCACAAAAAAATAACGCCAAAAGCAACAAATACTAAAATTATTTTTACAATCAACCCATAATCTCTAACCGTTTCAGCCTTAATGGAAATGTAACGATTAACAATTAAAGCGCGGTCTTGCGCACTTAGGGTGTCAATGCCTTTATTGAGGATATCACGCAACATGGGCTCACTTTTAATCACTCCCATACGAAGATGATTGGTATAAGTTGTGAGCTGTCCTGCAATTTTTAAATTAAACCAGCCCTCTTCTTTAATGGTATAAGCCGCAACAATTAAAGAGCGCATCGCCATATCGGCTTTATGGGATGAGACAAGTGAAAAAGCTTCTTCTTCTGATTCTGTTGTAATCACTTTTAAATTAGGATAGTCTTTACGAATCAGCTCTTCCATCGCTGTTCCTTTAGGAAAAACGATGGTTTCATTGATTAAGTCGGCAGGATTAGAGATAAAAGCGTGCTCTTCACGGGTAATAAAAACATTGGGGTCTTCAAAGTGAGATTTGGTAAAAAGCAACCATTCATCACGCTTTGGTGTTTGGTTGAGAAAACTGAGTACCTGGCATCGACCTTTTTTAGCGAAATCAACACTTTTATCCCAATCTTTTGTTCTTACTATTTCTACGCTTAATCCCAAGCGTCTTATGACCAGATACAATAAATCAGCACCAATGCCAACATAATGTCCTTGCTCATCCAACGATTCAAAAGGTTTCCAGTCAGGATCAACACACACTTTAATGGAACCTAATTGTCGTATATAGGTAAGTTCATTAGGTGTCAGTTCTACACTTAAAAGTGCCATAGGAAATAGCGCAAAATAGACCAAAGACATTTTAAGCCAAGAATGCATATGCCACCTTAAGTGTGAAAATTCAGCTATTATAACCTAACTTAATACTCTTTGGGACTTAAAAGCTTTTTGTAATACGTATGTGTTAAATGAAGTGCGGCAATCGGGTTGTGCCCTAATACGCGGTCTTTAACAACAAGATAGGTGGTTGTGGCTTTGGCATACTTTATAAACAGAGAATCATGCCCTACGCAAAGTCCCATAATGACATTTAAATCTGTTTTTTCTTTGTTAAGGTATTTCGCTTGCAAGATAGGATTGCACATTGGTTCAAACGTATTGGGACGGATTTTTTGCTCTTCTTTCAGACCTATTTCGGTTTTATCACGTGAGCCCACTTTACAAATCGCCATAAAAGGCTCAAAACCGTGTACTTTTAAAATCTCTGCAAAGATTTTAGACTCACTTGCAAGCCCCACACAAGAAGCAATACCAATTTTCTTGGCTCCAATACGCCTTGCAAACGCTAAAATCTCTTCAACACGTGTGAGTTCGCCATAGTACTTACCTTCAATATCTGCCGCGGCAAGTGCAATCGTTCTATCCAATCCCTCTTCTTGGTAACTGGTTAATGAATCATCCAATAGTGCTTCATCCACATTGGTTGTTAAACAAAATTTTGGATAACGGCTATCGTGTTTATGGCAATTTAATGTTCCGCATTCCGCGCAACTGAGTGTCTCTTGCATCTTAAATCCTTGAGAAAATAAATTATGATAATTATAACCTAATCAAAAGACAAAAAATGACCGAATCTTTTTACATGTAAAGATATTTTCCGTACAAACTCAAATAAACACTTAACAATTCTTTGAGTCCATTATTTAAATGACCACGCTCTTCTTCGTTGAGTAATAACTCAATTAAAGTTACATGTACTGTTTCGCCAAAATGAACGAGCGCTTCTGGCGTAAACTTTGTCGGTTCTTCCAAAGAGAGCGCGAAAAAGAGTGATAATGCACGATTCAGTCCTGAAACATAGGCCAATAAATTTTCATAAATACTCTTTTCAACCGGCTCAAGCTGTGAGATAAACAGCTCTAAAGAGACCGTTAGAAAACCTTTTTTCTTTGGAAAATTACTTTGCAACAGTGTCATAAAAAGCGTTTTTTTTGCTTCTTGTAACGGTAGAGGCAAAGCCGTTTCTAAAAGCGAATCAAGCATTTTGACCGCTTCTTGCGCATCTTTGGGAGCAGTTTGATTTTGATGATGCATCAAGGAGAGAATTTGCGGAAGTGTGTATCGACTCGGATGATACAACTCTAATGACTTCAGCGTTTGGGCGATGCATTCATAAAATGCATGCTCTGGTGTATGGGTACTTTTACGTAAGTATTCGATAAGATAAATGGTCTCTTTTTTCATGGCATCATTCTGCCAAAGAGAGGCTGAAAAAGTGCTATAATGCCATCTTTTTTTTAAGGAGTGTTCATGCATCATCTTACTTTTTTCTTTTCGATTTATGTGAAATTCTTTTTTATTATGACACCGTTTTTTGTCACAACTATTTTTCTCTCCATGACAAAAGGTATAGACGATAACAGTAAAAAACGCCTTGCCATCAAAGTAACCTTTGCCATTGCTATTACATGTTTGATTATTCTTTTTTTTGGAAAATATATTTTTGAGCTTTTTGGCATTACGTTAGATGCTTTTCGTATTGGTGCGGGAGCGCTTTTATTTTTAACAGCGGTTGATTTGGTGCAAAAAGATGTTAATGCAGAACCCACCTGCAAAGCGGATATTTTAAAACACGCGGTTGTGCCCTTAGCAATTCCCGTGACCGTAGGACCGGGTACGGTAGGTGCGTTGATGGTTATGGGTGCGGATATGCAAGGACTTGATGATTTGATGGTAGGTTCAACAGCCCTTTTAATTGCTATTGCGAGTATTGGGTTATTGCTTTATCTTTCAGGGCACATTGAAAAACTCATCGGGCGAACAGGATTGATTGTTTTGAGTAAAATAACAGGGCTGGTTCTCTCAGCTCTTGCTGCTCAGCTTATTTTTACAGGTATCAAAAGCTTTTTAGTAGCATAAAATTTTACATGTAAAATTAGAACAACCGTCCAATTTTACGAAATCCGATACTATATACAACCCCACCAATCAGGGCGACGCCTAAAAAGTAAACATACAATTCGCTCCAAGGGGTTCCTCGAAAGAAGATGCTTTCACTGCCTTCGATAAAATAGCGAAGGGGTGAAATCAACGAAAACGTTTGAAGTGCTGGGTGCATCGCATAAATGGGTGTCCACGCACCGCTTAAAAAAATGAGTGGCATCATAATCACAATGGAAAGTTGCGCCACTTGCATGACGTCTTTGGCAAGCGCTGCGATAAAAAGTCCAATGCCAGCTCCCGTAAAAGCGTAGAGAAAGCTTAAAAGAATAAACGCTAAAAAAGAACCATTCATCGGCGTATGAAACACTCCAAAAAGAACAAACCCAACAGAAATCACAATACCAATCATGACAATAATTACTTGCGAAAATGACTTTGCAAGGATGATAAGCCTAGGATTGACTGGCATTAAAAGCATAATGTCCCACGTACCCTCTTCTTTCTCTTTAACAAAGACCATTGCCGTTAAAATAACAGACAGTAAGGTTGTAATAGATAACAGTTCTGTTAGTGCCATAAAGGTGTGGTTGTCTGCATTTTCATTAAACAGTTTGTGGGTAACCAACTCAACGGGAAATGATTGTTTGGTAAAGTTAAGAGCTATATTTTGTAAATAACTCAGTGCTGTAAAGGCTTGTGAGGCTGCGGTTGCATCAAGAAGTACATTAATGGTCGTATGATGATTTTTTCGGTAATTTTTTTCAAAGTCTTCGTCAAAAACAAGCCCTAACATCACTTCTTTATCAAAAATGGCTTGCGATAAATCTTTATGCGACGTAAACACCATCGGTTCTAAAAACTCTGGCGCATGAAAATAGCTTAATAGTTTTTGGCTTAGCCCTCCTCCGCTGTTATCTACATATCCAATGGCGATATTTTGCGGTTTAAGCTCAATGCCACTGCCGGCGATATAGACTTCAAAACTAAAGGCATATAACACCACAAAAACCAATTGCCATGAGCGTATAAAACTAATGAGTTCCTTGCCAACAACGGCCCAAAAGACTCTCATCTAAGCTCCTTTTTCAAAAAGAGTGTGCCAAGCCCTAACAGTCCAAAAGCATAACATGCCAAAACAAAAAGATAAAAAAGTGTTTTAGAAGATGCCAACCCCTCACCCACTAAAAATACGTCGTATAAAATATGGTTGTAATACATGACAGGAAAGACATGCGCTTCGTAACTAGAAACACCTGTCATAGACGATATAGGCATCAAAATGCCCGAATACATAAACCCAGGAATCAAAGTAACAATCAGTGTTAAGACAACCGCTACAATTTGTGTACGTGTGATAATAGAGATAAGCATGCCAATCGAGAGACTTATGATTAAATAGAGTTCTGATGTAAAGACATAGAGTAAAAAACTGCCACGAAACGGCACATTAAACAGATAGGTAGCCCATAAAAAGAGAATGAAAATATTAAGTGAATGCAACATAAAAACAGGTATGAGTTTAGCGGCGATAAATTCTGATTTGAGCAAAGGTGAAGCATAAAAGTTAAAAATAGTACCTTTTTCTTTTTCTTTGACAATCAGTAATGCCGATAAAATAGCAGGAGCGATGAGTAAAACAAGACCGATTAAACCGGGAACAATAGCGTCTTCATCGCGCATTGCTTGGTTAAAAAGCGCTCTTTGATTGATGCTAATAGAAGCGGTTGTATTTAAACGCTGCATGATTTCGCTTGCGGCATCAAGGACAACGCCTTTAACATAACTCTCCATCGTTGTGCCACGAATAGGAAAAGCCGCATCCACAAAAACGCCTATTTGTGTGGCTTGTTGGTGGAGCAATCTTTTTTCAAAAGCATTTGGAATAATAATAAGAATATCGCTTTTGGCTTGCTTGATTTCATCAAGTGCCTCATCTTCACTTCCATAAAATTGTTGCATCGTAAAATACTTTGAATGCTCAAATTTACTTCTCAAAAACTGCGAATAGTGACTTTGGTCGTTATCAATAATCAGCGTTCGAGCATGCGTTACTTCCATGCGGATGCCATAACCAAAAAGAACTAAAATCATATTGGGCATCAAATAAACCATAATAATCAAACGTGAGCGAATAATCTCCGTGAGCTCTTTGAGTACGTAGGCTTTAACCACACCTAATTTCATCGGTAGTACTCCAAAAAAATCTCTTCAAAGGTATGTGCATTGGGGTGTTTCGCATAAAATTCAGCAATGCTATGATCGGCAACCTTTGCACCTTGTTTCATCAACACAACACGATCACAAAACTCTGCTTCGCTCATGTAGTGAGTTGTAATGAGAATGGAAATTTCCCACTTCTCTTTTAAAGTCTTTAACAGCTCCCAAAATTGCGCTCTAGCAATTGCATCAACGCCCGATGTGGGTTCATCCAAAAAGAGAATAACCGGCTCATGCAACAAAGCAGAAGCCAATGAAAAGCGTTGGTTAATCCCTAAAGGAAGTTCCGTTGGCATGGCGTGAAGGAATTCGTCAAACCCAAGTTCTAAAGCATAACGCATAATACGACTTTTAGCAACATCAAGAGGAATATGCCTCATTGAAGCGAAATAGAGAAGATTTTCTTCGACACTCATATCATTGTAGAGCGCAAAATGCTGACTGACATAGCCAATAGAAGCCTTTAACGCTTGTCTGTCTTCTTGCGTATGAATCAAAGAACCTAAGAGCTCTAAAGTGCCACCATCAATGGGATAAAGTCCTAAAAGCATCTTAATAAACGTTGTCTTTCCAGCGCCATTGGCTCCTAACAAGCCCAAAATCTCACCTTTTTTAAGCGTAATATCGACATTATCATTGGCAATAAATGCGCCAAACCGTTTGGTGAGTCCTTTTGCTTGCATAACAATGTCGGGCAAGGTAATTGATGTCTCTTTATTTGTAATTTCAATCGAAGGCATTTTTTTATCTTTTTGCAGAGCATTCACAAAGAAGAGCGCTTCAAGGCTGGGTTTTACATGTAACGCATCCAGCTTGCTTAAACAGTAGGTTGTATGAAGCGTTTTAATACACGGTTCATTGGTCTTCACATTTGCTTCATACGTCATCGCTTTGACGGATTCTAGCAACTCTTCTGCCCTACCTTGTGCGATGATTTCTTGCTCGTCAAACAGTAATATCCGATCCATCTTTGCCGCTTCTTGCATATAAGCCGTACTGATAATCGCGATAGTACCTTCACTTTTGCGTATCTCATCTAAAATTTCCCACAACTCAATACGACTCAAAGGATCAACGCCCGTTGTCGGCTCATCCAGTAAAAGCAGTTTGGGTCGATGCAATAAAGAGCAAATCAGCGAAAGCTTTTGCATCATACCTCCGCTTAACTTGCCCGCTTGTCTGTCCTGAAACGCATCTAAGCCTGCCATTTTTAAAAGACGCAATTTATAGGCTTGGAACGATGCATCTTGTTTGATATTGTGGATATTGGCAAAAAAGCGTAAATGCTCATCAACGCTCAATAAATCATAAAGTACCAGTCCAATGCCCTGAGGCATAAGTCCAATATGCTCTTTTAAAATTTCGGCTTCTTTGGGAGAATGATAAGTGTGCTCAAAAAACGTTACACTGCCCTCAAAAGGAATAATGCCAGCAATTGCGTGAATCAAAGAGCTTTTACCCGCGCCGTCAGCTCCAATGAAACCTATGATTTCACCTTCATTAGCATGTAAAGAGGCATCGTGAATGCCTAATGTCTTTTTATGATAAACATTCACTTTCTCAACATGAAGTTGCATTATCTTCTCATTCAGGAACGTTTTTAAGACTAACCGGTAAGCCTTTACCATCCATAGAGACGACACCCACAGCAGGAATGCCTAGTTTCAGGAGAGGGTTGTACTCCAACGGTTTTACATGTAAAGCAAAAACCCTCTGGATTCTATCACTTGGGACACTCACTTCTTTGGGCGTAAACTCTGCTTTTTGCTCAATGCGAACCACTTTTGCAGGAATGGGTTTATTGGGATAGGCATCTAAAAAAATGACCGCATCATTTCCCACATGAAGCTTTCCATTTTCTTTCGTATCGACGAAAATTTTAAGATACAGTGACTTTGGATCAAGTAAGGTTGCTACAACGCTTCCTCCGCCAATTACTTCACCTTGGTTGGCTATTTTTTCTATAACGACACCGTTAATCGGTGAATAAAGCGTCATTTCAGATAAAACCGCTTCAATTTGTGTTTTGGACGCTTCAAGCGCTTGCAAAGCTGAAGCGAGTGCTTCAATGCCTTTTTTCATCACTAAAAGCGTGTCTTGAGTGGAGGTAGCATCTTTGACATTACTGCGTGCAATGGTATTGGCTTGGGCTAATTGCTCCTTTTTATGTAACAATGCTGCCAATGCATCTTGACTGGTTTGTGATTTAAGTGCCGCCATTTCAACTTGGCGCTTTTCAATGAGATGTTGATTATAAAGATTTTGCATACGCGCATAGTCATGTTGGTCTTGTTTGGCGACACTTTGCTGTGAAGCGATGCTACGGGAGAGCTCTTCTTGTTGTTGCTCCGTAATGCTAAGATTGGCTTTGGCTTTAATCAAAGATTGAGGAACAGTTTTTTGTGCTATTTCATACTCAAATGTTTTAGCGCTCAATTCTTGTTTCTTTGCATCAATTTGTGCCTCTATTTGCGCCTTTTGTGCCTGATATTCGGCACTGGCAAGCGTTGCGATTTTATCACCTAAGGCTATACTTTGACCTTCTTCGATATTTAAGCTTTCAATGCGTCCTGCATATTTTGCATTAAGATTAATCAAATCACCATCCATACGGCCTGAACCCTGCACTAAATTAGAGGCAAGTGTCGGTGTTGAAAGCTTATTGACGATGAATGCGGTTGCGATTAGGATAAGAATTAAAATCATTAATCCTAAACGATACTGTTTGATTTTTTCTAACATAGTCGCTCCTTGGATGAAGACAAAACTATTATATAACGAATTTGGTATATTTTCACCTAATTAAGAGCAGATTAATAGGAGTAAGAATACTATTAGTATCCTATCATGACGTTTCACAAGGATGCCTAATGCGACGTTTCGTGCTACTTCTTTTGCCATTATGGTTAAACGCTCAAACCTATACTGAGCTTTTAAATCTATTAGAACACAGTTACAATTACCAAAGTGCTAAAGCACTCGAAAACGCTTCAGAAGCGCTCTATCAAGCCTCATTGGGTAAAAATTTACCTGCATTAGACGCAACACTCAGTGCCATTGAGTTTAATGAAATTCCCAATATGACCTTGCATCTTCCCTCCTTTCCTGTGACAACCGCAGAAGTGGGGACACGCAGGCATTTAGAAGGGGCTTTAGTTTTGAGTTATCCACTTTTTACGGGTTTTGCTATCTCCTCTTCCATTGATAAAGCCAAACTCGAATACGAACAAGCCACGCTTAAAGTCACCAACCTCAAACGCAATCTTGCGATGCATGTTACACAACTTTACAGTGCCATTATCAGCGAAGACAAAGTCATTGAGGCGTTACAAAGCTCCTATGATGCGCTTCAGTTATCGTATCAAAAAGCTAAAGGTTTTTACGATAATGGACTCCTTGCCCAAAGTGAACTCTATGCCATAGAAGCTAAGACATACGATATGCAAGCGCAAATGACAAAACATCGCAATCAAAAAAAACAAATGCTCAATCAACTCTCAATGCTACTAAGCACTAAAATATCAACCCTCTCGCCTCAAACTATTCTTTATGACATACCAGAATTTGACGAAGCAAAAGCTGTTGCACTCAGTGAGCGAGAAGATGTGTTGGCAATGCATAAAGCGCTCGATATTGCACAGAGTAATGTGGCGTTGGCACAAAGTAAACTGTATCCTAATGTAGCCCTTGTCGGCGTTTTAAAACGTCAAGGTGATTCATTAGAGCTTAATGGCGATGGATACACCAATGCCGATAAAAGTTATGCCGGCATCAGCGTTTCATGGAATCTTTTTAATGGTTACACCGATATGCACACTATTGATGCGGCGCGCGCTTCAAAACTCTCTGCCTTTTCTGATTTGGAAGCCTATAAAGAACAAGTATTGACTGAAATCGACAATACGCTTCTTGAGATTGAAACACTCAAAGCCAACCTCAAAAGTGCAGAACAAGAAGAGAACGCAACGTATGAATATACCAAATTGACCCAAGGACGTTTTGATAACCAACTTACGAGTGCGGATGAGCTCAGTCGTGCCATTGCCAATTTAGCAACCATTAAAGCTAAAGTTGCTTCTTTGCAAAGTGAGATTTTCTACCAAAATGCGCTTGTGTGGTTAGAATGCGGTTGGCATATTTTTGAGAAAAAGACACTGAGCGCTCACTAAGTTTTTTTACATGTAAAACGCTACAACATAACAGCTTTGAGCATTTTATAGATACGAGGCGTACTCGCAAGGTCGATGGCTTTAAATCCGTCGAGGTTAATACTATTGGCGTTTGCATGAAAGCTTAACAAAAGGCGCACCATCTCCTCTTTTCCAGAACTAGCACAATACATTAACGCTGTCACGCCATTATCGTTTTGGCTATCAAGATGAATTCCTGCTTTGACCAATAGCTCAACACAGCGATAATCGCCACCAAAACAGGCGTTCCATATTGCCGTATTGCCATCAATATTTTTGATTTCTAAATCAACGTGTGCATCGAGGAGTTCTTGTGTTACATCGACATTTGCTTCACGCACCGCTTTCATCAAAGCAGAATTGCCATATTTTCCTACATGGTTGAGCAAATTAGCATCATAATCATTTTCTACCAACCAGCGGTTTGTTGCGTCACTTAGCATTAAGCACCCATCCAATTCTCATGCACGTGCCCTTTTTTCTTAAAATGAATCGCTTCGTCCAATTTTGTTTCAAACGTTTCTAAATCAAAGGCATCTTCAACATCATTGGTGATTTGTTTGTAAACAACTTGCCCATCTTTATTAATAATAAAAAGAGACTTTGCGCATAAACGCTCATCAATCAAAACACCAAACTTTTTTGAAAACTCTATAAAATCAACGGAAGTACACGTAGGATTGAGATTTGGTTTTGGCGCTGCACTACTGATAATATAGATAAATGCTTGGTCCTGATACGTCGTTATAAGTTCTTGCAAATTTGAGCTTAGTGAGTGCTCATAAGGCAACGTGATCATCACTTGCACTTTAGTTGCCATCATGCCGATGATTTTCATATCACCATTGAGCATATATAAACCTACAGCAGGAGCTTCTGAGCCAATTTTTCTCTCTTTCGTGTATAAGGGTTTTTGAACACCATGAACGATTGTTTCCACCATAGCTCCTTTATTTTTTACTCCTATTTATGCAAGAGCTATACCATTTATACGGTATTAATATAAAATTGTTACAATAATCACGCAAAGTGTCGTATCTTAGTTTAAAGAGTTGTTGCAATGACTGTACATACGTAAATTAGGCATCTTTAAACTAAAATACATAAAATTATACATACGAACAAACTAAGAGGAAGCCCCTTCGTGAAAGAAAAAATAAAAGCAAAAGCAAAATTAATGGCGCAACATCCAGCAACCAAGCAAGCCCTACTCTCATTAAAACCAGAAAAAACGCTTTGGGGTGCTTTGGGTGTGATTCTATTTTTTATTTTACCTGAGATTATTGCTTTCATTTGGGGAGCCGATATCACACATTATGCTCACACCCAGATGGCGATGAATCCCCATTCCACATGGATAGAACAGACGTTAAATGAGTTACTTTTAATGCTTTTTCAAGATGGTGGCAGTTGGCTCAATTTAGGTATTGGGATTGCCCTGCTTATTTGGCTCTTTTTTTAGTTTACATGTAAAAGTAGCCAAGGTTCGTTGGCTACTTTTAGGCAGAGGCGCGATTAAGCTTTTGGATGAATCATCTCTGCGGGAATCACATAACGGTCAAACTCTTCCGCACTTAAAAACCCTAATTGAATGCACGCCTCTTTGAGACTTGAATGCTCTTTATGCGCAAGCTTTGCCACTTTAGCCGCTTTTTCATAGCCGATGTAAGGATTAAGTGCCGTGACAAGCATCAGCGAGTTTTTAAGATTGTAGTCGATTTTTTCGACATTGGCTTCAATGCCTTCCACACAATGCTCTCTAAACGAGTCCATTACATCGCTCAGCAGTCGAATTTGTTGTAAAAAATTATAGATGATGACGGGTTTAAAAACATTGAGTTCAAAATTGCCTTGGCTTGCACCCATAGAGATAGCAACATCTGCACCAAAGACTTGGCATGTCACCATTGTGACTGCTTCTGCTTGTGTAGGGTTCACTTTACCTGGCATGATTGAACTACCGGGTTCATTTTCAGGAATACTGAGCTCTCCAATGCCACACCTTGGTCCTGAGGCTAGCCATCTGACGTCATTGGCTATTTTCATTAAGTTCGCCGCCAATCCTTTGTTCGCACCGCTAGCAAAAACAATCGCATCGTGGGAGGTAAGGGCATGGAATTTATTGGGCGAGCTGACAAACGTTTTTCCCGTAATCTTGGTGAGTTCTTCACTCACAAATTCACTCAGCTTTGGATGCGCGTTGATACCCGTTCCAACGGCTGTTCCACCAATAGCCAGCTCACGAAGTGACATTAAAGCTTGCGTAATGTGCGCATAAGAATGCTCTAACATACTTCGATAACCGCTAAATTCCTGTCCTAATGTGAGCGGTGTAGCATCTTGAAGGTGCGTTCGTCCAATTTTAATGATAGCTTCAAACGCTTTTTCTTTGAGCCTAAAAGCTTCAATCAGTCTTTTTAAAGAAGGCAAAAGCGCATCTTCTATCTCAATCACACTTGCGATGTGCATAGCCGTTGGAAATGTATCATTAGAGCTTTGAGACATATTGACATGGTCATTTGGGTGAATGCGTTTTTCAAGCCTAAAATCTCCGCCTAAAATCTCCGTCGCAAGATTGGCAATCACTTCATTTAGGTTCATATTTGTTTGTGTGCCACTGCCCGTTTGCCAGATAGCCAAAGGAAATTCGCCCTCTAATTTATCGGCAAGGATTTCATCGCATGCTTTGATAATAGCACCGGCTTTTGTTTCATCTAATTTGCCTAAATTTTGATTGACCACAGCAACAGAACGTTTCAGCAGTGCAAAAGCACGAATAAGCTCTTTAGGCATTTTTTCGGTACCGATTCTAAAATTTTCCAAACTTCGCTCGGTTTGGGCACCCCAGTATCGGTCATTTGGAACATTAATCTCGCCCATCGTATCTTTTTCTATTCGGTATTGCATTGATTGACTCCTTATTTTTTCTCTTATTATGGCTCAAAGAAGATTGAAATAAATCGCGTTTTTTAAATTACATGTAAAAGCTAAAGTACACGTCTAGGCTTTTTCATAGGTAGAAAACGGTATCATTAATAAAACACAAAAAAGTAAGCAATGATGGATTTTAATTTTGTCACTTTAATGCATGAGTACGGGTATATCATTCTTTTTTTCTGGAGTATTTTAGAGGGCGAAAGCGGGCTGATTATGGCAGGACTGTTTGTCCATACCGGCGATATGGTTCTTGCTTATGCTATTTTTACTGCAGGTTTTGGCGCCTTCGTGGGTGACCAAATTTACTTCTATTTGGGACGCTTTAAAAAAGAGTATGTCATTCGGAAACTTGCCAAACAAAAACGCAAAATTGCTCTTGCAAAACTTTTACTTAGAGAATACGGTTGGTTTATTATCTTTATCCAGCGTTACCTTTATGGTCTTCGTACGATTATTCCTCTTTGCATTGGATTAATGGGATACAGTCCTCGCTTTTTTGCACTCATCAATTTTATCTCAGCGTTGTGTTGGAGTAGTCTTATTATCATACCGGTCTGGTATTTTGGTGATACGATTTTATCGTTTATAACTCTCATTAAACACCATTGGTATCTCTTTTTACCTTTAAGTATTGTGGTGATAGCAAGCTTTATTCTTATCGCTCGCTACCGTCACTTAAAACAAAAAAGCTAAATTTCAATCCCAAAATAGTGTTTGACAAAATAACCAATGCCAAAAGAGATGAGCGCAACACCAAACGTAATCAACGACATCTCACCTACGCGCTTCCAAAATGACAAATCTTTTGCCACAGAGATGTAAAAATTATAAAGCACAATGGCCAACATTGCGCCGCAGAACATCCATAAAATAGCAGTGGGTATAGAGCTAAATATAAAAAATGGTAAAACCAAAAGCGATGTTGTGAGGATGTATGATACACCCGTATACAGCGAATACGTTAGCGCTTTGATATCTTCCGTTGGGTTTTCTTTTGATTCAAGATAGGCAGAGCCTGCCATCGAAAGTGAAGCCGCTATTCCCATAATGAGACCTGTTACACCAACCACCACACTTTTATCAAACGCTAAAGCGATGCCACTTAGTGTTCCTGTAAGTTCGACTAAGGCATCATTCATACCCAAAACAATCGCACCTGCATATAACAATTTTCTGTCGTGTAACATATCGATCAGCTCTACTTCATGGTGCATCTCTTGCTCATACACTTCTTGCGCTTTTTCATCAACGACGATGAGTTCTTGATAGAACTGTTTTGCACCCTCTTCTCTCTTTTCTAAAAACTTTAACGTAAAAGAGACCCCGAGTATTTTTGCTAAAAGCAGATAAAATAGCACCACTAAGCGACGTGGCATCACCTCTGCATGCGTAAATGATTTAAGATACATGTAATGCCCTTTCTCTTCATGGGCAATCTTTTGAAAAACAACTTTATTGGCATCATTTTTTTCACTTTGGGCAAGCATACTGTAAATGGTAAAGTCATCAATCTCATTTTGTTGCTGTTTTAAAGCTTTTGAAATATTGATTGTATTTTGCATTTTTTCTCCTTCAAAACACGCTTTCACACACTTATTATACTCTTCCTTTAAATTTATATCTTTTACATGTAAAAAGTTATGCTAAAATTTCAACTTCAATTGCGGGTGTAACTCATCGGTAGAGTGTTAGCTTCCCAAGCTGAAAGTAGCGGGTTCGATTCCCGTCACCCGCTCCACGTCTTTTGAATCATTAATATTTAAAGAATTTATCTTCAAACGTTTTATCTCATCCTTTTAATAAACAATCATCGCGTTTTGACATGTAATTAATTTGTAGAAGTAACCATCAGGAGAAAAAAGCTCTTCAAGCTTAAGCCTGAAGAGCTTATATGTTAAAGTGTAGCGAATGCTTCTTTAGCGTATTTTACGCCAAGGTCATACGCTTTATTATTAGCAGCGTGTACTTTTTCAGGTACTTTTGAGAGCATGACTTCACGAACAAGTTCGTGTGGAAGAACATGAGTCATCTCAACAGTAATCGAAAGTGCCACAACAGACTGAGTAATAACATTTCCGACTTCTTCTTTTGCAATCGTAATCAATGGGATTTCAATGATTTTCCATTTTTTGCGATCTTCTTCATTGACTGTGACCAAGTTTGGTTCAACAACAATGATACCACCTGGTTTTACGCCATTTTTAAATTGATTGAAACTCACTTGCGCAGTAGCAATCATAAACTCAATCTCGCCTTCGTTGGCATAAGGAAATAAAATCTCACTCTCATCCAATAAAATATCAACTTTTGTTGGACCGCCACGAACTTGAGACGTATAGGTTGATGCTTTGACACCGTAACCACCCTCTTTAATTTTAGCAACTGCTAAAATTTCACCTGCTAGGATAACACCTTGACCACCTACACCTACGAAACGTAATTGTCTTCTCATCAAGGGCTCCTTACAGCTTTACCGTGGTTTTATTTTGTGCAGCTTCGATTACTTTATCATACGCTTCACAGTATTCTAATTGTCCCTCTTCTTGTTTGAGGATACCTGTTGGGAATTTACCAACACGCTCTTCATCACTCATAAGGTCAAATTTTTTCTTGCCAACAATACGACCTTCAATCCACTCAAGGTTTTGTACCGCTTCACCCATTTTGTTTTTACGTCCAAGGTTAATGTGACAGTTTGAGAACACATCAAAGAAAGAGTAACCTTTGTGAGAGAAACCAGCTACAAACATTTTTTCAAGTTTTTGCGGGTCTAAAACGGACTCACGCGCAACAAAGGTAGCACCTGCAGCATCAGCCAATTTTGCAGCATCAAAAGTAGGATCAACGTTACCGTAGTTAGCCGTTGATGTCCACATTCCTTGTGGTGTTGTCGGACTGGTTTGAGAATTTGTTAGACCATAAATAAAGTTATTAATCAAAACATGATTTAAGTCAATGTTTCTACGACATCCATGAATCGTATGGTTACCACCGATGGCTAAACCATCGCCATCACCTGTGACGACAATAACGTGTTTATCAGGATTTGCTAGTTTAATACCCGTTGCATACGCAATCGCACGTCCGTGTGTTGTATGAACCGTATTACAGTCAATATATGAACTAAAACGTCCACTACAACCGATACCTGAAACAACACACACATCGTTCATATCCCAACCCATTGTATGGATTGCACGAATAACCGATTTTAAAATAACACCATCACCACAACCCCAACACCATAAGGTTGGCATTTTATCTACACGTAGATATTGATCATAATTAAATGCCATTACATCATCTCCTTAACTTTAGCAACCATTTCAAGCGGAGCGATTGGACGACCATTGGCTTTGTGAAGTGTCGCAAAATCATCTCGTTTCATTACTCGCTCTATCTCTTCTAAATACTGACCCATATTGAGTTCAGTTACCATGATTTTTTTGAATTTTTGACCAATTTCTTTGAGTTTTGCTACAGGACTTGGCCAAAGGGTAATTGGTCTGAAAAGACCTGCTTTGATACCATCTTGGCGAAGTTTCATCACCGCTTCTTTTGCACCACGAGAGATACTTCCATAAGCGATAATACAGACATCCGCATCATCTAGCATAAACTCTTCATAATGTACTAAATCATCTGATTTCATTTTGATTTTATTGGTTAAGCGCTCAATGTTGTACTCACAAATTGTGCCATCTTCCGTTGGAAAACCTTTTTCACCATGGTGTAATCCTGTCACGTGGTAGTGATAGCCTTTAAAGAAAGGATTGAGTACAGCTGGTTCAGTTGGTTCTGCTGCGTAAGGTTTGTAATCTTTTGGATCACCTGTAAATACAGCACGATTGACAACACTTTTTTGAATCTCAGCAAGATCTGGAAGAATTGCTTTACCATGCATATGACCTAGTGTTTCATCTAAAAGGATAAAAACAGGTGTCATATATTTTTCAGCAATATTAAAAGCACGAATTGTTTCGGTATAAGCCTCTTCTAAACTACCAGGGCATAATGATATAGACGCAAAATCGCCGTGTGTTGGATATTTTGCTTGACCGATATCTGCTTGAGAAACACGTGTTGGAAGACCGGTAGAAGGACCACCACGCATAACGTTCACGATAACCAGTGGAATTTCTGCAATAAAGCTATAACCAATTTGTTCTGCTTTAAGAGAAATACCAGGACCTGATGATGCTGTCATTGCTTTAGTTCCGCTCATTGAAGCGCCTAAGGCAACACAAATACCACCAATTTCATCTTCCATTTGAATAAATTTACCACCGTTTTTAGGCAATAAACTACTTAAATCTTCTGCAATTTCACTTGAAGGCGTAATAGGATACCCTCCAAAAAATTTACATCCACAATCAACAGCCGCTTTCGCTACCAGTGCATTTCCACTTGAAATTACTTCTCTTGCCATTTTTTGTCCTTATGCACTGAGTTTTCGAAATTTATTTTTTTTGACAGCTTCAGCGCGCTCTTTTGCAGTCTCTGAAAGCTTCGAAAATTTGAATTCGCTTTTATCTGCAACATAAATTGCAAAATCTGGACAATGTAATTCACAATCACGACACCCTATACAGGCATCAGGAACAACAACTTCAATCATCGATCCAAGTGTTGAGTTTGGTGCTGGAACCATTGCCAAAACCCCTGCTGGACACATACTGACACAAATATCACAAGCTTTACACCTAGAGACATTAACCCATACTGGTGTATTGCTTGGAGCAGTGATTAAACCCATCTACGTTCTCCTTTATTTTTACACAATTTCCAAAATTTATGTTCGATAAGACATTTTTTAAGCGTACTTAAAAAATGTCTTAAAGTATAGATTTTACAGTAGCTATACATCTACTTCACTTAATCTTTAAAACTTGAAAGTTTTTTTTTATTTTTTCAAAACTTCTGCAACTTTTTTACCAATTTCAGCTGGCGATTTAACAACATGAACACCTGCTGCTTCCAAAGCTGCCATTTTTTCGGCTGCTGTACCAGCACTTCCACTCACAATCGCACCAGCATGTCCCATACGTTTTCCTTTTGGTGCACTTTGACCAGCAATAAAAGCAACAACTGGTTTGGTAATATGTTCTTTAATGAAAGCAGCGGCTTGAATTTCAAGATCACCGCCAATTTCGCCAATCATTACAATGGCTTTGGTTTCAGGGTCAGCCTCAAACATTGGTAGCAGTTGCTTATAAGAAAGTCCAATAATAGGATCCCCACCAATACCAACCGCGGTTGTAATACCAAAACCTTCATTGCACACTTGATTTGCGCCTTCATAGGTTAAAGTACCAGACTTACTGATAAGCCCAACACACCCTTTTTTAAATATCATACCTGGCATAATACCGATTTTACACTCTTCTGCCGTGATAATACCTGGGCAGTTAGGTCCAATCGTTTTCATCCCTTTTTTAACCGCATAGGCTTTAGCACGTTGCATATCACGAACAGGGGCACCTTCTGTAATAATAACAGCAAGTTCAATGCCTGCATCTGCCGCTTCTAAAACAGCGTCCGCAACAAAAGCTGGTGGAACAAAAATCATACTGACCGTTGCACCTGTGCTTATAACCGCTTCACGCACCGTATTAAAAACTGGTTGGTCAAGATGGGTTGTACCACCTTTATTAGGTGTGACACCGCCTACGATTTTTGTACCATATGCTAAACATTGTTCTGCGTGAAAACTTCCCTCTTTGCCAGTAAAACCTTGTACGATTACTTTTGTCTCTTTATTGATTAAAATACTCATGCTTAGTTTCCTTTTGCACACGCGACGGCTTTTAAAGCACCATCGTGTAAATCTGTTGCAGTAATAATATTTTTAATATTGGCATTTTTGAGAATTTCGGCAGCTTCTTTGGCATTGGTACCATCAAGGCGCACAACAACAGGGACATGTACATCAATGAGTTTCGTTGCTTCTAAAATACCATTTGCGATACGATCACATCTAACAATACCACCAAAGATATTGACAAAAATGGATTTAACATTTGGGTCTTTTAAAATAATTTCAAACCCTTTGGCTACTGTTTGAGCGTTGGCTCCACCGCCTACGTCTAAGAAGTTTGCAGGCTCACCACCCACATAATGAATTGTATCCATAGTGCCCATTGCAAGACCAGCACCATTGACCATACAACCAACATTTCCATCTAGCTTGACATAACTAAGACCAAAGCCTGAAGCTTCACGCTCAACAGGATTTTCTTCGCTCTCATCACGCATCGCTTCAATTTCAGGATGGCGGAAGAGTGAGTTATCATCAAATCCCATTTTACCGTCAAGTGCGATAAAAGTGCCACTTTTTGTCTTAACAAGAGGGTTAATTTCAATCAGTTCAGCATCGTTTTCCATATAGACTCGATACAGAGCAGAAGCAAATTTTATGAAGTTATTGATTTCATCTTTCTCAAGCCCTAATCCAAAGGCGAGTTCACGTCCATGATATGCTTGAAATCCGATGAACGGATCAACGGCAACTTTGATGATTTTTTCAGGCGTCTCAGCAGCAACTTTTTCAATCTCCATACCACCTTCACGTGATGCCATAATAACAGGCATCTCTTTGGCACGGTCTAAGACAACGCCTAAATAGAGTTCATCGGCAATATCTGCACCCTCTTCAATATAGACCTTTTGAACCAATTTGCCCGCTGGTCCTGTTTGATGAGTGACAAGAGTCATACCAAGAATTTGGCTAGCAAGTGTTTTGACTTCATCTAAACTCTTTGCTAACTTCACACCTCCACCAAGACCGCGTCCACCTGCATGGATTTGAGCTTTAACCACCCAAATATTTCCACCCAGTTTCTTTGCATTTTCGACGGCTTCTTCCACAGTAAAAGCAATGTATCCATTTGGAGTGGGAACATTGTACTTTTTAAAGATCTCTTTGGCTTGATACTCGTGAATATTCATAAAACCTCCATTTCCGAATTTTTATTTCGTTTGTAAGACTGTATTGAGAAACAAACACTTTAGTCAATTAAAATATCAACTATATCTTTTTTTTGTTACATCTTTAAGGTTCTAGGGCTCTATTAGTGCTTCATCGTATGATTTACATGTAAATGAATACGCCAATAATGATACTAGAAAGATAAAACAAACCAAAAATGGCACCTAAAAACCACCATTTTCCTTGAGAAATATAACCAGAGCCATACCAAATAGGTGAAGGGCCTGTTCCATAAGGCGTAATAATTCCCATAATACCCAATGTACCCGTAAATAAAATCATGAATGTTACTAATTGCTCAGGTGCGATTAATTTTACAGCAAAAGTAATAAAAAGTGGAAAGAGAGCAACGGCATGTGCTGTTAAACTGGCAAAAAAGTAATGTAAGAGAAAAAATGCAACAATCATGGCGATGATAACCCATGTGGGTGAAAGTCCTGTTAGGAAAATTTCCGCATTTTTACTGAGCCATGTTAAGATACCAACCTCTTTTAATCCTGCGGCTAAGGCAACTAATGTTGCAAACCAAACCAGTACATTCCATGCACTTTTATTACTTACAATATCATCCCATGTGACAACATTCGTAAGCACCATCAATGACACGATGGATATAGCAGCTGTTGTTGCATTGACATTCAGTTCATTACCAAAAACCCATAAAATAAGGGCCACGATGGCAAAAAAAGCCATCAAAATTTCTTTACTAGAAATAGACCCCATTGAAGCGAGTTCTTTTCGTGCCCATTGAGGCGCTTCAGGAGAATGCTTTTGTGTCGGAGGGAAAAGAATATAAGCCAACAAAGGTGTAGCTAAAAACGGAATCACCATAATAGGTATCATGATTTTGGCCCACGCACCCCATTCTAAAGTAATATTCGCACCTTTGCTAATTAAATCTGCTGCTAATAAATTTGTTGTAAGCCCTGTAAAAAACATGGAACTCGTAACCGTTGATATAGCAATTCCTACCCAAACTAAATACGCACCCATCTTGCGTGGTTCATGCTCAGGTGTTGAATCAAATAAAACAGGTATATTAATCGCAATGGGATAAATCGTTCCTGCACTACGAGCAGTATTAGAAGGCATAAACGGGGCTAAGACTAAATCAGCAAAGGCAATAGCATAACCTAAGCCTAAAGTACTTTTACCCATGTATTGCACCATCAATAAAGAGATTCTCTTACCCAAACCTGTTTTTTTATAGCCCATCGCAAACATAATCGATGCAAAAATAAGCCAGATAATATTGTTTGAGAAGCCAGAAAGTGCCCATTTCACATTTGCAGCCGGCGTTTTACCCACTAAGCCCAATAGTGAAGCAAAACTCACTCCTAGCAAACCTAAGAGTGCTGTTGGAATTGGTTCTAAAATCAATCCAACAAGCACAGCCATAAAAATAGCCATAAAATGCCAAGCACTTGTTGTAAGACCATCTGGCTGAGGAGAAAACCACAATAGACATAAGACAATGAGGGGAGTCAAAATCTTCCAAGATCGCATCAAATCCATAACAAACCTCCTATGTTTTTATCACAAGAAGCATTGTAAAGGATTACTCTCTTAGTATTCTCTCGGATACACGCTAAAAAAAATGATTCTGAGAGAACGTTAAGAGAATTAAGGATGCGGTGCTAATAAATGGGGCGGAATCGTTATTCCTTTTTCGCGGTAGTATCGGATGGCGCCAGGATGCAGAGGAATGGTAAGTCCATCTAATGCTTTTTCAAGCGAAATAGACGTTGTGCCTTTATTGACAGAGTTTAAGAAAACTAAATTTTCATACATCGTTTTCGTCAGTAAATAGACAACATCATCTGGTGTATCAGCATTAGTGACTAATAATGTTGCTTGGGCTATCGTTTTAATATCTTTAGGTTGTCTTGGATACGTATTGGCTTTTATCACATATCGATTCCACACGGGATAGTACTTTTGAATTTTAGCCACATCTTCATCACTAAATTCCAACAGACTCACTTTAAGTGGCCCCATAGCAGCATAAACGTTAGATACCGCAGAAACAGGTGCACCTGCTGGCGTGTTCATCCCTTTAATCTTTCCATGTTGCAAAGCGATAGCACTTTGATTGTAGCCTAGGTAAAAAAGATTCATTTTACGATAATCAATGCCTAGTATATCCATTAAAGTTTCAGCGGAAAATTTACTCCCAGAATCATTTTCAGTGATTGAAAAATTATGTCCGTAAAGATTTTTCAAATCTTCTATATTTCCGGTCTTTACTAAATCATTCGTGAGTGTAAAATGTTCCACATTTTGCCACAACATAGAAATAGCGCGTAGGTTCTTTTGCGGCTTATTTTGATAAAAAGATTTTCCTTGCCAAGCAAGCAAACCACACAAACTTTGAATAATAGCAAAATCCGCTTCTTTCTGACCTAGAAGGTGAATATTATCTAAACTACCGCTACTTGCAACCGCTGAAAATGAAATTTGTGGCTGATCATTTAATCGCAATGATAATAATGTCGCGATAGCCACCCCCACAGGGTAAAATGTTCCACCCGTACTTGCTGTTGCTATAATGTATTTGTGGTTTGGTTCAAACGCATGAGAAGTAGAGAGAAAAAGAGAAAATATCCATAATAAACGGAGTACAAGACGTTGCAAACTGACTTCCTCAACACCAAAGAGATAGTTCATTATATAAATAAGCCTATGTATTTATCTTGAAGTCTTTACAATCTATTTATCATTGTAACGATGTGTAGCATTAGTAAACACTTTTATGAAAATGCTATAATCAAATTTTGTAAATCATTTACTCTTCAAGGGATAGCGTTTACATGATAAAGCTGTTTTTTCTTTGCTCCTTTCTCCTTCTGTCACTACATGCATCTGATCAAACTTTAAATTTAACCGCAAAAGAACGTGCTTATTTAAACAGTAAAATAACTTTTAAAGTCTGTGTCGATGCGCAATCCTCTCCTTTTGAAGAAATTACGCAAGAAGGTATTTATAAAGGGATTATCGCTGACTTATTGAAGCTTGTCGCAAGGCGTTTGCATATAGCTGTAGAAGTACAGCAAGTCCTAACATGGGACGATAGTCTAAAATTAGCCAAATCAGGACAATGCGATATTGTTACCTTTATGAAACCTTCCGTGGATAATAACAAATGGCTATTATTTTCAGAACCTCTGTTTGAAGACCCTTATGTTCTCATTACTCGAGAAGAGCATCCTTATATTGAAGATTTAGCTTCTTTAGCACATGAGAGTATTTCTATTCCCATTGTTTCAGACTTATTTACACGTATTAGTAAAGAGTATGCCAATCTTATTGTCATTCCAGTCTCTACTAACGAAGAAGCCTTTGGTATGGTTTCCACGCAAAAAGCAGACATGACACTTCGTTCCATGACTGCCGCAGCTTATATTATAAAAAAACAAGGATTTTTTAATCTCAAAATAGCAGGTGAATTGCCAAAAAATACCAATACCATCCGCCTAGCAGTGATGCATGATGAACCCATGTTACTCTCTTTGCTAAATAAAGCAATTGCGACAATAACGTCTCAAGAGAAGGAAGCCAGTGTCAATGAACATGTTGCCATTATTATTGAAAATAAAATGAGTAAAGAATCCATTCGGTATATTGCTTTTGGGGTTTTACTGTTTTTATTGATTTTGTTTTCTATTATTTTATGGAACAAATATTTACGTGAAAAAATTTCACAAGAAGTTGCCAAAAGCCAACTGATACAAAACAAACTGTTTCAAGCTTCTAAAGAAGCCGAGATTGGAAGAATTATAGGCAATATATCCCATCAATGGAGAGGTACGCTTGCAAAAATTGGTGCATTAAATCTTTTGACATTGGTGCAACTTAAAAATGACCAACCCCTTGATAAAGCATTTGTGCTTAACCAATCCGAAGAGATTGGAAAACTCCTTGATTTTATGTCCAATACGATGCAAAGCTTTTTGGAATTTTATAAACCTTCAAAAAACATTGAGAGCTTTTTCCTGCTTGAGACAATCAAACAAGCCGAAAATATTTTAGAAGTGAAAATCAAAAAAAGTCATCTTGCTATTAGTATAGAAGGCAATTGTGATCGCATTATGACAGGCATTATGAACCAATGGGTACACGTTTGGCTGAACCTCATTGATAATACCATCAATGCGGCATTAAAAAATGCTATTGAAGCGCCTTATTTTAAAATCGTATTTTCAAAAAATGAGATTGATATTTTCGATAATGCAGGAGGAATGCCAGCTCTACCAAGTGAAACAGATATGGGACTGGGTATTTATATGTGTATAGAACTCGTTAAAAAGCATGGAGGCGAAATTACGTACAATACCATTCCAAATGGGCTGAATGTCAAAATTCGATTTCTAACCTAAGCGATAGCCTAAATTTGGAATCATATGAATAAAATCTTTTCCAAAACGATTTCGAATCCGCATAATAAAGTTATACAACGCTGAATCACTCATATCTTCCGATTCCCAAACGGAGACTTGAATCATCTCTTTTGTAATCAAACGATTTTTGTTTTTACTCAAAAGTTCCATAAACAAAATCTCTCTCTTTTTGAGTTCAAAACATTGCCCTTCTTTAACGAGCATTTTTTCATCTGCATTATACGTAAACCCATTACTAAGGAAGATGGTTTGTTGAGAGGCTTTTGTCATTTTATGCATGCATTTATGAAAAGCCTGCGTCAATTGGGTGTAATTAACAGGTTTAATCAGATAATCCGTTAAACCAAGCGGTATGGCTTTGAGAAGTAGCGCTTCATCTTTATATCCACTGAGTATGACGATGGGTATTTCTTCGTTAGTGTCGCGTACTCTTTTTACAAAATCCAGTCCATTTTCATTTTGGAGGTGAATATCTGTAAAAATAATATCAATCGTATGCTGTTCCATAATTTGTATTGCTTTTTGAAGTGTTGATGCATAAAACACCTCTTTAACAAATACTTTAAATATAGGAATCATCATACACGATAACTCTTCGTCATCTTCGACAAACAGCATCTGTTTCGATTTTAAATCGTTTAGCACAAATGACCTTATTCAATCAATTTATTTGACTATAAACTATCTTTCTCTTAAACTTCTCTCACATGGTTACATGTAAATCTCTCGTGTTCTAAAAAAAGAAGATGTGTTTAAGATAGAAACACACCCGTTATTGTGCAAAAAAATCATTCTTTCGCAAGGTATTAAGGAGATTATCAACTGATTCAACGCTTTTGGCAAATTGTTGTTGCTCATTTAAATTCAGAGGTAATTCAACAATCTCTTCAATGCCGTTGGCGCCTAAAACGACAGGGACTCCATTGACGGTATCGTGATAACCGTACTCCCCTTCTAACAAGACAGCACAAGGGAAAATAGCACGTGAATCGCTTAAAATTGCATCGATCATTTTAACCGTAGAGTTAGCAGGTGCATAATACGCTGAGGTTCCCATATAACCAACAATTTGAGCGCCACCATGACGCGTTTTGTCAATAATGTCTTCAATTTCAAGATCAGACAATAAATCGGTGAGTGCAACACCATTCACCGATGAGTAGCGTGGTAATGGTACCATATCATCGCCATGGCCACCCATAACACTTGCCGTGACTTGACCGTATCCAAAACCTAATTTTTCTGAGATAAATGTTTCCATACGCGAGCTATCTAAAATACCTGCCATTCCAATGACACGATTTCGTGGATAGTTACCCACTTTTAAGGCCACATACGTAATTGCATCCAAAGGATTCGAAACCGTGATAATAATAGCATCAGGTGCATACGTCTTAACTTGCTCAATAATCCCTTTGGTAATCTTTGCATTGACCATGAGTAAATCATCACGACTCATACCGGGTTTGCGTGGACTACCTGCTGTAATGACGACAATATCACTGTTGGTAATATGTTGATAATCACTAGAAGCACTGATTAAAGTATGACTTCCTTCAGGCGAAGTCGCTTGAGAGATATCGAGGGCTTTGCCAATGGCAACGCCCTCTACGAGGTCTATCATCACAATTTCACGGCAACTTTTACGCATAGCTAGCCAATAGCAAATCGTTGCTCCCACATTTCCTGCTCCGATAATTGAGACTTTTTTTCCTTGTGACAAAGAGACTCCTTCTTTTACATGTAAATCAAAAATTACGCTTTTAAGGTTTCAAGTGCATGATTTAATGTAGCACTTGGTCGCATAGCGTTATTGGTTTTTTCATAATTTGGTTTATAGTAACCACCCATATCAACCGCTTTACCTTGAACAGCATTTAATTCACTCACAATTTGAGCTTCATTGCTTTTGAGTGCTTTTGCTAATGGTGCAAATTGCTCTGCTAAAGCTTTATCTTCACTTTGAGTGCTTAGTGCTTCTGCCCAATACATGGCAAGATAAAAATGGCTTCCACGATTGTCTAATTCACCTACTTTTGAAGAAGGCGATTTGTTGTTATCTAAAAATTTTCCTGTTGCAGCATCCAATGTTTTAGCAAGAATTGCTGCTTTTTTGTTTCCAATGACATTATCAAGATGCTCTAAGGAAGCCGTAAGTGCCATAAATTCACCCAAAGAATCCCAACGTAAATGGTCTTCTTCTATGAATTGTTGAACGTGTTTTGGAGCAGAACCGCCTGCACCTGTCTCAAACAAACCACCACCACTCATCAGTGGCACAATCGAAAGCATTTTAGCCGATGTTCCCACTTCTAAAATAGGGAAAAGGTCGGTCAAATAATCACGAAGGACATTACCCGTAACTGCGATAGTATCTTTTCCTTCAACAATACGTGCTAAAGAGACACGAATTGCCTCTTCTGGCGTCATAATTTTGATATCAAGTCCTTTTAGGTCATGCTCTTTTAAATATTTTTCTACTTTCTGAATCATTTGATTATCGTGAGCACGTGCAGGGTCTAACCAAAAAATAGCAGGTGTGTTACTTAAACGTGCGCGATTGACGGCTAATTTTACCCAGTCACGAATCGGTGCATCTTTGGCTTGACATGCACGGTAAATATCGCCTTTTTCAACGGTATGTTCCATCAAAACTTTATCACTAGCATTATCCACGATGCGCACAATGCCATCCATAGCACATTCAAATGTTTTATCGTGTGAGCCGTACTCTTCGGCTTTTTGTGCCATTAAACCTACATTGGGAACTGAACCCATTGTTTTAGGGTCAAGCGCTCCATTTTTCTTACAAAAATTCATTGTTTCTTCATAAATGCGCGCATAACAGCGGTCTGGAATCAGTGCTTTGGTTTCATGCAACGCACCATCTTTCCCCCACATTTTGCCAGATTCTCTGATACATGCTGGCATAGAAGCGTCAATAATAACATCACTGGGTACATGTAAATTCGTAATTCCCTTATCAGAATTAACCATTGCAAGTTCTGGGCGTTTGGCGTAGCATGCTTGAATATCAGCTTCAATTTGTGCTTTTTGTGCCTCAGGCAGTGTTGAAATTTTGGTATAAAGATCACCTAAACCATTGTTGGCATTGACACCAATTTCGCTAAAAAGCGTTGCATATTTTTCAAAAACATCTTTAAAGAAAGTTTTAACGGCATACCCAAACATAATAGGATCGCTCACCTTCATCATCGTAGCTTTGAGGTGTAATGAAAGCAAAATGCCACTTTTTTTCGCGTCTTGCATTTGTGATTCATAAAATGCGGAGAGCTTTTTACTGCTCATGAAGGTACCATCAATGATTTCATCTTTGAGTAAAGCGAGTTTATCTTTTAAAATGGTTGTTGTACCATCTTTGCCAAGAAGTTCAATACGAACCGTCGTAGCTTCTGGCATGGTAATTGATTTTTCATTGCCGTAAAAATCTCCTTCGTTCATATACGCGACATGTGAATGAGAATCACTGGTCCATTTTCCCATACGATGCGGATTTTTACGTGCGTATTCTTTAACGCAAAGAGGTGCACGTCTGTCAGAATTGCCCTCACGAAGTACAGGATTTACCGCACTTCCTAGAACTTTAGCATAACGAGTTTTTATCTCTTTTTCTGTCTCATCTTCAGGGTTTTCAGGATAATTAGGAATCGCAAAGCCTTTGTCTTGAAGCTCTTTAATGGCAGCTTTTAGCTGAGGCAATGAAGCACTGATATTGGGTAGTTTAATAATATTAGCTTCGGGCTTATTTGCAAGTTCACCTAAATAGGCTAAATCATCGTTTATTTTTTGTTCAGCTGTCAAATTTTCTGGAAAATTAGCAAGGATACGACCTGAGAGTGAAATATCTCTGGTTTCGATGTCAATATTCGCCGTTGCAGTAAATGCTTTGACGATTGGAAGCAAAGAGTATGTTGCAAGTGCGGGAGCTTCATCAACGATTGTGTAGATAATCTTACTTCTATTGTTTACCATGGTTACCCCTTTAAAAACTAGATTTTGGTAATGCTACCAATTTGTTTATTAAAATCAGTTACGAATATTTTCCAAATGTGTTTCATAATTTTGAGAAAAGGTATGCGTCCCATTTTTATTCTTTACAAAATAGAGATAATTCGTCGTTTTTGGAAAAATAGCCGCAAAAATGGCCTCTTTACTGACACTACACACCGGTTGTGGCGGTAAACCTTTATGCATATAAGTATTATAAGAGGAGGTATCTTCTCGAATACGTTGTGGCGTTACTTTCACATGCGAATATTTTCCATAATTTAACGTCCCATCCATTTGCAGTTTCATGTCTTTTTTCAAACGATTGTAGATGACGGAGGAGACATAAGGCATCTCTTCATTATTGGCGGCTTCTTTTTGAATAATAGAGGCAATAATAATGAATTTTTGCCATTTAGCTTCATTAAATTCACCAAATATTTTCTCGAAAACATCTTTATGATACTTTTTGGCATGGGCTAATAAAAAGTGTATCAGATGCTTTTCACTGATTCCTACGGGAATATAATAGGTCTCAGGCACAATCAAACCGTCTTCATACGGTGTTGCGAGGGCGTATTCTTGCATTAATTTATCGTACGAGAGGTCAAATTCAAGTGCAATTTGTGCCATCAGTAACTCTTTGGTTTCTCCAGGAATATAGGTAATAATTTTCAGTGGCGCCTTTGAATGGCTCAGTTTATAAAGGAAATCACCTCGTGTGAGGACTTTTTCATTAATGCTCACCCAACCAGCCTGAGGCGAGCCAATAAGGTAGAGAAGATATTTATCGACCCTGGGATGCAAGTCAAAATTTTTCTCAACCATATATGCTATAATTTGAGAAATTGAGCCTTGAGGAACAAATGCAACGGAAGTTGAACTCATAGGTCTTGACAAGTGAAACAGAAGTGAATATATGATTATTAAAGCAACATCACATACCATTAAAAATATTTGGATCTTTTTTTTATTCATCGTTCTTTTTTTCGTAGCATTAATTGGGACCCTGGTCAATGGAATTTCGATTGATAGCATGACGCTACCGAAAATAAAAATTGATCAATTATATATAAAACTAGATAAAAAATTGATTGTAATGATTGAGTCTCTTGAAATCAAGAAAGAAACACAAGTGGACACTTCTTTAGAAGAGAGCACAACACTCATACAAAATTTTCCCTATCTCAATCAATTTTTTAGCCATATTGATATCAAACATATTTTATACGACAACGAAACATTTGCATTATCATATGATGATGGTCTTTTTACATTAGAGAGTAAACATCTAAACGTAACACTTCATATTTTTCCTGTTGATAAATGGCGTTTTAATATTGATGTTGATGAAGCATTTTTGAAAGATTATGCTTTACATGTAAAAGGGTTGGTACGCAGTGACATTAGGCAAAAAGAGTATTCATTTGAAGGAAACTTCGAGACGTTTGGATTAAAAGGTCGTGCACTGCTTGAGTTAAAACAATCCCTTCTTACATACCATCTTCAAAGTGAAAAATTTGATAATAAAGCCTTAAGTGATTTTATGAACTTTTTGGTCACACAAGTAGAATTAGAACCCATTGTTAAAGCATGGATTCATGAGAACATTGTTGCAAAAGAATATATTTTAGATGATTTAGAAGGTAAATTCGATATTGACACAGGTGATTATTTTCCGTTAGAAATGAAAGGACATGCTCATGTTCAAGATGCTTTGATTTCTTTTGAACCAAGCGTTCCTGCGGCTCATGCTGATGCTATTGGTATTACGCTTGAAAATGACAAGCTTCTCTTTGATATCAGCAATCCAATGTATGAGTCAAAAAACATTCAAAAAGCCGATGTATTCATCTACAATCTCCTAACGAAGGGCACAGGCATCGTGGTTGATTTAAATACCAAAGCAAGGCTCGATGATAAAATACATAAAATTTTACATGCTTTTAATATTGATGTGCCTATTACTCAAACTTCAGGGCTTACAGACGCCTCCATCAAGCTTGATATTCGTTTTTTGCCTTATGATATTAATGCAACGGGACTTTTTAAACTCTCTCCTAGCAATTTTTTACTGAGTGGTGTTCCAATGTCTACAAATGCGGGTGCCGTGTCACTCAATAATTTTATCGTGACACTGGATCATACCAACATGCGTTATAAAAATCTTTTTGACCTTAATGCTACGGGAGTGTTTGATACACAAAAAGGGCACTTTGACGGAAAAGTCGATATCAATTCACTTTTCTTAGATTTTAGTGGAAATACACTCCTTGATACGCATAAATTGATGGATCAAAACGGCTCTTTCGATATTGACGATAATGCAACACGCATATCGCTTCCTTCTCTTGGCACGACAATAACCTTTGGAGATACCACCAATTCTTTTAAAATGAGTGACCTCTCTTTGTTATTGCCGCTATCCCCTTTTATGCAAGAAAACAATCTCACCACAGGCACACTGGATGTTCAAACGAAAGATTTCAATACATTTAATGCCTCCATTGTCCTCAATGATGTTTCCACACCTTTTTTAGACAACAATCAAACGTTAAATCATTTAGAGATTGCTCTTTCTACCGATACAAAATCATTGGATGCCTATACACTGGACCATAAACTATCTCTACATTTTGATAAAGAAATTATTTTACATGTAAAAGATTTAAACCTGTTGGTTCCCGATGGAAATGCATCGCTTAATATGCCTATTAAAACAACCATTTTTGGTGAAAATTCTTCTATTATTGATTCCAATACCAGTAAAACCGTTCTGAGCGATCGCTACTCTTTAGTGTTGTATAAAGATGAAATAGCCCTTCGTTCAACACGAGGAAAATCTCTCTTTGAATATGAGAAAAAAAAGAGTCTGTTGAGTATTAATGCAACGGCACTGGACGATAATGCAACCAATGCTCTCTTTAATAAACACTACTTCAAAGAAGGAAATTTTTCACTGAATGTTGATGGCACGGATGATACCCATATGCGCGGTACCTTTATTATGCATCAAACGTATATTAAAGAGCTCAAATTTTTTAATAACTTGATGGCAACGATTAATGCTATCCCTTCCCTATTGGTTTTTAGCGATCCTAATTTCAATAAAGAAGGCTACTTTGTTGATAACGGCTACCTTGAGTTTAATCAAACCGGCGAAATCATGCACATCGAAGAGCTGCAACTGCGTGGTAAAAATGCCGATATCGTTGGAAGTGGTGATGTTGATTTCGCGACCAATACACTGCATTTAAAGCTGCAAATTAAAACGCTAAAAACCTTTAGTTCTGCAATTGATATGATTCCCTTAGTAGGAGGATTGATTTTAGGAGACGATAAAAGGATATCTACCAATGTAGACGTTAGCGGACCGCTTGATGACCCAAGCGTCGAGACACACTTGATTTTAGATACCCTTAAAAGTCCTGTGAATATTATTAAGCGGACATTAGAATTGCCACTGGGGATTTTTAAATAAACGTATTTAAAAGGGCAATAAGCTCGTGAATATTATTGGCTCTAAGATTCGCGGTATCACTGGTACCATAACCCCAATCGGCAAAAATAAAATCAATGCCTGCATTGATTGCCGCTCGTTCATCTTTAATACTATCGCCAATTAAAATTGTGTTGGGTACACTACAACATGTCGTTTGCATAATGTGCTCTAACATTAATGGACTTGGTTTTGGCTCGCCTACATTATTGGCACCCACGACCGCACTAAAATACTCTAATATCTTTAACTCTTCAAGCATATGACGCGCAAAAAAATCACTAGCATTCGTTGCAATGGCTAAAACAGCGTGCTGTGATAAATAATGCAACATCTCGTTTACATCAGGATACAGTGCAATCATTTGAGCGGTACTTTGAATATAATGCTCGCGAAAAAGCTCACGGTGTGCGGGGTCATACTCTTCGGTATTGTAAAAAATCTTTGGGAGGTGTTGGTCGGGTTGGTTGATATGGTACTCTAACGCTTTTTTGCTAATAGGCCCTAACCCCAAATGTTCACGTACATAATTCACACTTTGTGTCATAGCACCACTGGAATCAATCAGCGTGCCGTCCATATCAAAAATAATACATTTATCTTTTAACATCATTTACTCTTGAATACGCAAACCTAAAATCAAAAGGTCTTTATCAACCCCTTCAATGGTAGCGATTTTATTTAAATTTCCCCACTCTTTAAAACCAATTTTTTTAAAAAGTTTGAGGCTTGGAAGGTTCTCAGCAAAAATAAGTGCTAAGAGTGTCTTAATCTGAAAGCTTTTTGTCTGCTCAATGGCTTCATTCAAGAACTGCTGTCCTAACTTTTTACCTTGAAAATTTTTATCAATGTAAATATTAATCCGTGCAGTATCTTTATACGCCAATAAATTCGCATAAAAAGGCTGAATACTAATCCACGCAATAATGCGTCCATGATACTCTTTGACTAAAATGGGACGATCATCGCTATGGGAATTAAACCATTCGACTTTATCTTCAACACTGACAATTTTACTATCGGCAGTTGAGATACCATCTTTGATTGCTTCGTTATAGATTTTAATGATTTCAGGTAAATCTTCAATGGTGGCTTGTCGTAGCTCATTTAACATTCAACTTAGTCCTTATTGGTATATGATAACTGATTATACATTACAGACATGTAAGATTAGCTTTGAGCACAATATTTTAATAACGTCCTTCACATGTCATGTTAAAGGTTCTTTTTTTTCTCGCGTTATAGCCTTAGTAATAACTATCTTTTTAATGCATGAAAACAAGCTATTCTGGCTTAGAGTATCGCTAAAAACAAAAGAATTAAGTACGATACTTAGGGAATATAACGTTTAAAGGGATTGCAGACTAAAGAGCTTCGTATCGATTGGGAAATTTTCCTCGAACACCCACTTCATAAGAGAGAGCTTTTAAGAGTCCTCGTCTTTCAAGGGCTTTGACAGTTTGAGCATCCACTTCCCAGCCAAGCTTAATCGTACCATCAGGCGTTGAGACGGTCTTGACATTAGGATAAGACCAACGGTACATAGAACTGAGTTTTTTAGCAGTCGCATCATACCATGGATACTTTTTACATTCGATAATTTTATGCTCTTTGATAACGGTTAATTTTTCTATCATGAGGTCTGAAAGCGCTTGCATGAATCTCCTCTTTACTCTTTGCTCTTGATTGTGAAGACGCTATTTTAGCAAAAAGAGAAGGGATTATGTACCTTCGTCAATGATTTTTTACTGTAAAAATCATTACATAAGATCATCGATATCGGCTTGTCCAGCTTCAATTTGGGCTAAGAGCTCTCTTTCTTTCCTTGGATCGCGCGTAACAACACCGAGTTTGTCTTGTATCTTTTGAATCCATTCTTCTTTCTCTTTGTAATCAAGATTGCTGGTCTTAACGACATCTAACAATCGTCGAAGCTCTTGTGGGGATTTTTCGTCTAGATTGATATGCGGCATGGAAATCTCCTGTATGTAAAGGGTACAAACAAAGAGATTATAGCATGGGATCATTACAAAAAAATCTTTTAACCGATTAAAAAATAGGACATAAATCAAGCGAAGCACAAAGATAGGCAATAGCAAAAGTTGCAAATGCCTATTTTAGCCTTGCTTGATAATTACTCCATTTCCAAACGCATCAAAACCATTTCTTCACCATCTATCACAGAAATTTCATCACTTTGGCACTTCGGACAGATAAATTCATTTTGACTCAACGTTGCTTCATGGTTACAGTGATGGCACCGTACAATGATGTCTTGCAAGTGCATCACAAACTCGGCACCATCGCACAGGGTTTCTTCTTTAAAGGTATTAAATGCGGTTTCTAGAAGATGGGCTTCAACGCCACTGAGTTTGCCGATTTTAACTTCAACTTTAGTGACTTTCGTGGCGTTATTTTCTCGTGCATTTTTTTCACACATTTCTAACAGTGCATTGACGATTGAAAATTCATGCATAGGATATCTTTTTTAACAAATTCGTGGCAACAATTCACCTTTTGGTGGTTCTAAAAATCGCTCAGACCCCCAAGGCGTATGCAAAATAACTTTACATGTAAAAGCGTTACTGACTTTTCCGATAATGGCGCATTTAGCCGTTTCTGAAAACTGGCTAAGCACTTCAAGTGCTTTTTGGGCTTCACTTTGAGGAAGCGCAATCACCATCGTTCCTTCATTCGCAAACTCATAAGGTTCAAAGCCTAAAAGCTCACAGACTCCTTTGACTTCTTGCGCAACCGGGATTTTGGCTTCTTCGACTTCGATGCATACTTTTGATGTGTCAGCCCATTCGTTCAAAACAGCACTAAGCCCACCGCGCGTCGCATCTCTTAAGGCGTGAATACAAACACCTGCTTCAATCAGCGCTTCTACAGGTTTCCATAAAGAGGCACAATCGGTTTGCAAATCACTCTCTAAATCAAGTTCTTCACGTGTTGCTAAAATGCATGCACCGTGATTGCCCACTTCATTGGAAACGATAATGCAATCACCCTCTTCCAAATTATGCGCTGAAATCCCAGCATACATAATCTCGCCAATGCCTGCGGTATTGATAAATAAGCCATCAACCCCGCCACGAGGGACAACTTTGGTATCACCCGCAACAATTTTTACGCCACTTTTTGCCATTTCATCACGCATTGTCATAACGATTTCTTCGAGTTTTGCGTATTCAAATCCTTCTTCTATCATAAAAGAGCACGTAAGGTATTTAGGTTTCGCGCCCATCATCGCTAAATCATTGACTGTTCCTGCAATAGCGAGCTTGCCAATGTTTCCCCCTTTAAAAAATAGCGGAGAAACTACAAACGAGTCCGTTGTAAAAGCAATAGTGTGGCTTTGCATCATCAAGCTTGCCGCATCTTCCATGCGCAATAAAATTTCGTTATTAAAATGTTTAAAAAAGAGCTCTTTGATAAGGCTTTGCGTCTCTTCGCCGCCTCCACCATGAGAAAGTAAGATTTTATCACTCACGCGTCTTTCCTTTGAGATTCAATTTTCCATATTTAAAATAGGCTGAACATGCGCCTTCACTGGAAACCATGCACGAACCCATAGGATTGCTTGGGGTACATGCTTTACCAAAGACTTTACAATCATATGGCTTTGCCAACCCTTTTAGGATACTACCACAAATACACATTTTATGATCATCCAGTTCAACTTTTGGCAGTACATCATCAAACACTTTTTCGGCATCCATATGAGCATAAGCATCTTTAAGTTTCAAGGCACTTTTTGGAATATCGCCAATGCCTCGCCATCTAAAATGTTCGCGTTGCTCAAAATAGGTTTTGATAAGCTCTTGTGCTTTGACATTTCCTTCTCGTGAAACTGCTCGCGTATATTGGTTTTCGACTTCGTGTTTGCCTGCATTGATTTGCCTAACGATACGCAAAACAGAATCCATCACATCGGTGGGTTCAAACCCCGCTACCACGATAGGTGTTTTATATTTTTGTGCAATCGGCTCATAAATTTTATAGCCTGAGATAACACTCACATGCGATGGTCCCAAAAAGGCATCTATTTTGGCATCGCCACCACTCATAATGGTATCTACGGGTTCTGGAACCGTGACATGGTTGATGTGAAAAAAGATATTTTTTAAATTTAAAGCAACAGCTTGTTGCATCAATACCGCACTCATCGGCGTGGTTGTTTCAAATCCAATGGCAAAAAAGACAACATTTTTGTCAGGATTTTCTTGCGCTATTTTGATAGCATCTAGGGGTGAATATAATGAGCGAATATCTTTACCTTCGGCGCGAAGCTTTTGCAAAGAGGTTTTGCTTCCCGGAACACGTATCATATCGCCGAGTGTTGCTAAAATGGTATTGGGCATACTTGCTAATGCAATTGCATGGTCAATCCGCTCTTTAGGCATAATGCATACCGGGCATCCAGGACCGTGAACAAATTCAATTTCATCGGGTAAAATTTGACTCAAACCAAATTTCATAATCGTATGCGTATGTCCGCCGCAAACTTCCATAATATTAATTTTGCTTTTACACTCTTTTTGAATCAATGCCGCTAGTGCTTTCATATGCAAAGGATCGCGAAAACCTTCAATGAGATCAACTTCAGACATAGTTGTTATTTCCTTCTTCTTCGCTAATCTCGCCATTTGCCATAGCTTCGGCTATCTCATTAAATGCAGCAAGGCTGTCTTCTGCCTCTTCTTTGCTGATTTTATTCATGGCAAATCCCACATGAATCAGAACATAATCTCCAATATTCACAGGTTCACTGATTAAATCAAGCGTTACTTTGCGCTTAACACCCATTGTATCAACGGTTGCATAATTATTTTCGTCTATTTCGACGACTTTTGAAGGAATGGATAAACACATGGTTATCTCATTGCTTTTTTCATTTTAAGGTAATTAATCCATTGATCAATCCCTTTGCCAGATTTACTGTCAATCTCGATAACATCCACTTTTGGATTAAGTTTTCTGGCTTCACGAATGGCTTTTTCAACACTAAAATCAAAGTACGGCAATAAATCGCATTTGGTGATAAGCAATAAATCAGCGCTTCTAAACATGACAGGATATTTAGCAGGTTTATCATCGCCTTCTGGCACAGAAAGCAAAACCACATTAAGATGGCTACCTACGTCATAGCTTGCAGGGCATACCAAATTACCAACGTTTTCGATAAAAACAACATCCAATCCCTCAATTGGTAAATGATGAAGTCCTTCATGCACCATGAACGCGTCTAAATGACACGCTTGTCCTGTTGCAATTTGATGAGCGGGTGCACCTTTAGCAAGAATTCTATCGGCATCTTGATTGGTTTCTAAATCACCCTCAATGACACCAAGCTTTATCTGCTTTGTCTCAATCGTTGCTTCTAACAGTGTTGTTTTCCCGCTGCCTGGACTACTCATAAGATTGATCGCCAAAATACCATGTTCTTCAAAATGAGCACGATTATGACCGGCTTGTGTATCATTTGCATCTAAGATTTTTGTAATCACGGCTATCGTTTTTTTGTCATTTAACTGAGGATTGGCATGAATCTCTTCGTGATGATGATGCTCATGGTGGTCATGGTCGTGAGCATGAGGATGGTCATGTCCGTGTTCGTCATGGCTGTGTGAATGTGAATGAGTGTGTCCGTCATGACTATGTTCATGAGCATGAGCAGACCATTGTGTAGGGGTAATGGAACAACCGCAATCTTTACACATAGGAATTCCTTTAAATTATTTTCCTTCATTATAGGCTAACTCTTTAAAGTTAAGCTAAAAAAAGCTATTTCTTAGTTATTTTTAGGAAAAATATCGTATGAATTTTTCGTCATCATACGTATGCCTGTACTGTTCAGGAAAAAAGCTTTACCACGTTAGCCCAACACAATACCGTTGTGCAACATGCAAACGTACCTTTAGCATTAAAAAACAGTTACGTATGGAATCTATTTTAAATGCCTTTATTGATAACATGAGTGCGCATCAATGCAGTCATGTCTTAAACATCAATTATATCACGGCTAAAAAAGCCTATCAAACCATACGTCTTGCCATCATTGATTTTATTGAACAAAGTTATACGTATCAAAAAAATTCTTTCACCCAATACGATGAATACTACTTCCTTCCCCAATCTAAAAAAGGTGACTTTAACTATTTTTTTGATTCTATTGGTGTGTTAGGAATGGCATATGAAACAAAAATATATACCTTACTTCTTCCTGACCAATTTTCACATCTCAAACACCTTTCGCGTGATTTGATTGATATGCACTATTATGCGCAATACCTTCACAATCACAAAATGGCACACTTTCAGTCTTTTAATAATATCATCAACCAATTCTGGATTTTTTTGGAAGAGTTCATGTTGCATTTCAAAGGTGTCAATCACGAAAATTTTATCTACTACCTTAAAGAAGCCGAATTTAAATTTAATTACACGAAAGAAGAACAGAGAAATATTTTACAAAAAGCTCTTGTGAAATAATATTTTCTTCCTGATAATTTGGATATTTGCATAGGCTTTGATTAATATAATGTTTAAAAAATATTAATTTTGGTCTTATAAACTACGCTTAACAAAAAAATGAAAGAAGGTGAAAACGTGGAAGACACACTTCAAGCAATCAAAAAAGAAGTTAAAAAAGTAATCGTAGGACAAGAAGAACTTGTCGATGCAATGCTCATTGCACTGCTCAGTGGTGGACATATTTTGGTCGAAGGCGTACCCGGCCTTGCAAAAACGACTGCCATTAACGCTCTTGCCAAAGCGCTTGGCTTGCACTTTAAGCGTGTGCAGTTTACGCCCGATTTATTGCCTGCGGATGTTATTGGAACAGAAATTTATGACCAAAAAAACGGCGAATTCAAAATCAAACACGGCCCCATTTTTACCAATCTTCTCTTAGCCGATGAAATTAACAGAGCTCCTGCAAAAGTACAATCAGCACTTTTGGAAGCCATGCAAGAGAAACAAGTAACGATTGGTGATGAAAGCTTCATGCTACAACCTCCTTTTTTAGTGATGGCAACACAAAACCCACTGGAGCAAGAAGGCACGTACCGCTTACCTGAAGCACAGTTGGATCGTTTTTTAATGAAGGTCATTGTAGGCTATAACAGTTTTGAAGAAGAGCTTGAAGTGGTTAATCGCGTGGTACAACGCGGCTTTGAAACAATCGAAAAAGTTGCTGACACGCAAGACATTATGCACTTGCAACAGCAACTCTCTTCCATTCACATTGATGAAGCCTTACAAAAATACATGCTTCAAATCATCTTTGCAACACGTTCTCCCAAAGCTTTTGGATTGGAATCCCTAGAGCCGTACATTCAATTTGGCGCTAGTCCAAGAGCCTCTATTGATTTACTGAAAGCTTCCAAAGCCTTAGCATTGATTCGTGGCAAAGATTACGTCTCACCTTATGATGTAGCAGAGGTTGTCACAGGAGTACTCAGACACCGTATTATCTTAAATTACCAAGCTGAAGCGGAGAGTATCAGCGTGGATTTCATTATTCAAAAAATCATGCAGACCATCAAAGTACCTTAAGGGTATGGTTATGAAACAGACAAAAAAGGCCATACTGGTCAAAACCAAACGTAAGATTTTTGCACTTCATTCAGGCAATCATCCCTCAATCTTTGAATCACGCGGGATTGATTTTAGAGAAATTAAAGAGTACACGTTTGGCGATGAGATACGCAAAATCAACTGGAAAGTGACTGCACGTGAACAAACTCCTTATGTCAATCGCTTTAATGAAGAACGCTCGTTAAACGTCTTAGTCATCTTTTTGGTCAGCGGAAGTATCTATTTTGGTACGCAAAAGCTTAAACAAGAGAGTATGGCTGAAGTATTGTCTTCTCTTTCGTTTGCCACATTACAACAAAATGATTATCTGAGCACGCTTTTTTTTAGCTCAAAAGAGGAGTTTTTTCACGCGCCCACAAAACAAATGGGCGCGTTGGAGCGACTGCTAGATGTTGCGTTATCTCTTAATCCTCTCTCAAAAGAGGTGGATTATACCGAGCTCAATCACTATGTCAAAAACCGTATCAAACGTAAATCGCTTATTTTTGTTATTGGAGATTTTTACGGCGACGTCAATTTGAGTGCGTTGGTGGGACGCAATGAAGTGTATGCCATTATGGTACGAGACCACTTTGAAGAATGTCCTAAATTACAAGGCGAGCATACGCTCATTGACCCCAATACAATGCGCCAAACGTCTTTCTCACTGAGTGGCACACAACTCAAAGCGTATGTAAAGCGTCTGGAAGAACACGATTCCAAGACCATCGCACATTTTAAAAAACATAAAATCAAACACACCAAACTTTATACGGACGAAGAGCCGTACGAGAAGCTGTTTGAGCTTTTTAGGGGCTAAGATGGAACAATTACGCGATATAAAAGGCTTAGTTGATATTACACTTTCACCGCTCTGGTTGATTGTCGGTGGTGTCATTTTGGTCTTACTTCTTGGCTTAACCCTCTATAAACTCTACCAATACTTCCAGCGTAAAAAGGCACACAGTATTCGAGAAAAAGCGCTGCTATCTTTAACACAAATGGAGTTTCATGATGCGAAAAAAGCGGCTTATCTTTTTACCCAAAATGGCTATCTTGCGTTGAAAGAGAATGCTTTACATGTAAAAACGTATGAAGCCATTGTGCATGATTTAGAAGCATACAAATACAAAAAAGAGGTTCCCGCATTAAGCGAGGCGATGATAGAGAGGATGAAAGCGTTTATCAGCGAGGTAAACCATGGCTAATTTTAGTTTTGAATACCCTTATGCCTTTGCACTTTTACTGGTTTTCTTTGCCTGTTTTCGCTGGTGCAAGATACGAAGTTCCATTTTAATTTTTCCCAATTTGCCTCTATTGGAGCAAGTAAAGCATAAAGGCGGTTATGTGCGCCCTATCAGCAAGTACATCGCTGTTTTTGCCCTTGTTACGGCACTGGCTTCTCCTATCATCAAAGATGAAACGATCATTCAGCACGGTAAAGGCTACGAACTGTCCTTGGTCTTAGACGTGAGCGGATCCATGCGAGAAAATCATAAAATGGATGTGGTCAAATCCATTGTACAAGAGTTTATAGAGGCACGCAAAGACGATAAATTAGCACTCAGTGTTTTTGGTGATTTTGCCTATGTCGCGGTTCCGCTCACTTTTGATAAACACAGTTTATTAGACCTGTTAAGCCGTTTGGATGCAGGAGTAGCAGGGATGCATCAAACCGCGTTGTATGAAGCATTGTATTTAAGCAGCAATATCTTTAAAACTTCCACGTCTAAAAATAAAATCGCCATTTTATTGACCGATGGTATGGATAACGCCAGCACTATTCCATTAGACGTTGCAATTCGTACGGCGCAAAAATACCATATCAAAGTCTATACGATAGGCGTTGGAGGTACAAACGATTATAATCCTGCCGTCTTACAAACCATCGCCAAAGAGACAGGTGGTATTTTCTTTGAAGCCAATTCGAAACAGCGTTTGGAGGAGATTTACCATCAAATCGATAGCTTGGAAAAAAGTGAAATTACCGCAGATAAATATATTAAAAAAGAGTACTTTTTTCAGTATTTTCTTCTCATAGCCCTTGTGTTCATGGGACTTTACATGATACTTTCGAACAAGGAGTAAGGTGTGGAATTTTTAACGCCAGAAGCACTTTGGGCATTGTGTGCATTACTGCCTTTAAGCTACTTTCTCACCCGTAAAAGCAGTAGCCTAGAATCGCTCTTTGCACCCGAGGTATTTTCAAAAATTAGTTTTTCACGCACCAGTCTTTCAAGGCGTTCTCGCAATGCACTGATGCTTTTAGCAATCAGTTGTGTTATCTTCGCTTTGGCGCGCCCTGTGCTCAAAGAAGGTGAAATCACCGTGGATAGCTCTTCGGTTGATATCGTCGTTGGGTTTGATCTCTCCTCTTCGATGTTCAGTGATGATGTCTATCCTAGCCGCTTCGCGCTCGCACAACAAAAATTCGATGACCTTTTAAACGTCTTTCCTGAAGCCAATGTTGCGGTGATTGGTTTTAGTTCACAAGGTTTTTTAGTCGCTCCCTTAAGTCGTGATTTTCACACCTTACGCTTTTTAGTGGAACACATGAATGCACATTCTATTTCACAAAAAGGAACCAACCTTCTCTCAGCACTTCAAAGCGCTGAAAATCTTATGAAAGAGAGCACGCACAAAGCATTGATTTTATTCACCGACGGTGGCGATAATGACACATTTGACCAAGAGATAGCCTACGCAAAAACGCATGGCATTAAAGTCTATGTTTATGCGATTGCCACGGAAAAAGGCGGGGCAATCAAAACCGATACAGGCATGCAGACCGATGAGAAAGGTAATGTCGTGATTACGCGTTTAAATGAACACATCAGGCAGCTAGCACTTCAAAGTGATGGAGCCTATCTTCGCTACTCGTTGCATCACGATGATATCAAAGCGATTGTAGAGGATATTCGCTCTAAATTTAAAAGTCGCTCACGTAAAGATGAGACGATTCATGCCTATCAAGAGCTTTTTTACTACCCATTAATACTTGGTATTCTTCTCTTTTTACTCAGCCTCATCTCGTTGCCACAAAGGAGAGCGCATGTTTAAGAGTATCATCATGCTTGTTTGTAGCATGGGCATTATGCATGCAGGATTGCTCGATTTTTGGAATGCCCATAAAGCCAAAGAAGCTTATACGCAAGGCGATTATGCTAAGGCAACCTCGCTGTATCAAAACTTAGATCAAACGCAAGATGCCGCTTCATACAATTTAGGCAACGCCTATTACAAAGAAAAAGCGTATGAAAAAGCTTTAGAGGCGTATCAACACGTCAAAGAGCCTTCGTTATTGCCTCAAACTCTTCACAACATTGGCAACGCTTATGCGCAGTTACACCAAAACGATAAAGCTATCGCGGCGTACGAATCAGCGCTCAAACTCAAAGAGGACAAAGATACGAGGTTTAATTTAGAGCTCTTAAAAAAACAGCAAAAAAACAAAGAGCAAAAACAGAATAATCCATCTAATAAAAATCAAAAAAACGACAGCGCACAAAAATCTTCGCTCAAAGACCAACCCAAAGATAATAACGCGTCGAATAACTCAAGTAACTCTGAGCCTCAACAAAATAAACCATCTCCCAATGAGCCAAAAAATAATGCTCAAGATGCCAATGCTTCGGCGCAACAACAGACACCGCAAAAGCCTGAAGAGAAGCCTTCTTCTGACAAAAAAAAGGCACAAAATGAAGCAGACAAAAAAGGCGGAGAAGTGCAAGCAGATGAACAAAATGCACCCATCAGTACCCATGAAGAGCGACAATGGGATAAAATGCTGAATCAAAGAGGGGTTAATACATTGATGTTACCGTTGAGCAATAAAGGAAAGAATGATGAAAATACAAAACCTTGGTAAAATAGCCCTTGTTATCGTATGTTTCTGCACAACTCTCTTAGCCGATGTTTCCATTCGCGTTGATAAGATGGCATTGTATCCTGGTGATACGGTGACATTTACACTCAGTGCACAAGGAAGCGATATTGTCTTACCAACCGTTAGCTCTATCGAAGGATTTCCTATTTTAGGAACATCCGATGCGAGTAGTATTCAAATCATCAATGGTGATACCACCAGACGTCTCTCACGCAGTTATGCATTTTCTCCGACCCATGATGTTACCATTCCATCCTTTACCATTAAAATAGCAGGTAAACCTTATACGACGGAACCTCAAAAGATTAGCGTTTTAACGCCAAAAGCAAGTAAAACAGGTGAGCCTTTTGTGTTGGAGCTTAAAACAGACAAAAAGAGTGCCTATGTGGGCGAGCCTGTTACATTGAGTATGATTTTCAAACAACACGTTGGAGCAAAAGCCGATAAAGTTGAAGTCAGCGAACTCTCTTTAAAAGATTTCTGGGTCAAAAAAGATGAGACCCTCCACCAAAGTGTTGAAGGTGAGTATATCACCAAACAATACGACTATGTTCTCTTTCCTAAAAAAGCAGGTTCCATAGACATTCCCGCCATCTTTTCACGTGTGGGGACCTCTGTAAAAGACCCTATGAGTTCTCAAATGGGCTTGGATAGCTTTTTCAATAATTCACTGTTAATGCAAGCTCAATTTACATGGCAGAAGATTTTTTCAAATTCAGTGCAATTAGAGGTGAAAGCGTTACCTGCAAATACCTACCTTTATGGTGATTTTTCCATCAAAGCCGATGTCGATAAAACAACTATTGAAGCCAATAAGCCCATTAATCTCATCCTTCATATTCAAGGACACGGTAATATTGATGATATCGCTTCTTTTAAACCCACCATCAACGATGTTGCGCTGTATGCCGATGCTCCAAAAGTAGAAGCTTCTTTAAGTAAAGGGGTGTATCAAGGAGAATTCAGCGAACACATCGCTCTAGTGTCCGATAAAGATTTTACGATTCCTCCTTTTGAGCTCTCGTATTTTGATGCTAAAACACACACTGTGGTGACAAAAAAGACCCAAGCAATACCCATTCATATCATCGGTTCAGTTGCTACGAGTGCACCAAAGTTGGAAAAGAATAAAAGCAATGAACCGGTGATGGAATCAGCCCCTTCTTCCAAAGAAAACACCTCTGTTTCATGGAAGTCTTATGCCAATATCATCTATGCAGTTGCAGGCATGATTGTGCTAGTCCTTTTGGGCAGATGGTTTATCATGAGACAAAAAATGCGTCCTGTTTCGCAAACGCAAGCTTTCATTGCAGCAATTGATAGCGCCAAGAGCGATAAAGCCTTGTTCGATGCCCTGCTTCCATATGCCAAAAAAGACCCCTTTATCGCTGAGTGTTTGGTCAAACTTGAAGCCAATCTTTACGGTGGAGCGCATCATATTATTGATAAAAAAGAACTCAAACGTTTTGTCGAAGAAAAGACCATTGCATAATAATGCTTTGGTCTTTTTAGAATGAAATTTTTTTACATGTAAAACCTTTTGATTCTAAAAAAGCTGGCTCATAGCTTCCTTTTGCTACACTTTTTCTCAATTTTTCTTAAGTGAATTCTATGAAAAAACAGCTCAATACGTTCACCCTCTCAGGTCTGATGATAGGCCCCATTTTAGGTTCTGGCATCATTCTTTTACCACCTATTGTTTATGACCTCACGGGTAATCTCTCCATCTTTGTTTGGCTTGTCGTTTTAGCGTTGGGATTTGCCTTTGCTTTGGTGCTTGGCAATTTAAGTATCAAATTTCCAGGGGATGAAGGGGTGATTAATGCCGTACAAGATGCCTTCAATACCAAACTTAAATACCTTACGTCTTACTATCTGATTAGCGCTGTTTGCTTTGGTCCAGTTGCAGTTTACTATGTAGGGGCGCACTTCATTCAACCACTTCTTAGTATAGACGTCAATGTCATTGCCTTAGGGATGTTGCTGTTTACTTTTTTTGCACTTCTGCGTCCCATTCATTTTCTAGGTACGCTCTCCCTAATCGTCACAACGCTCATTGGAATTATTTTAAGCCTTGGAAGCATCGCAATTTTATTGGGTCATGAGACCAGTATTTCGTTTCATACGCCTTTTGATGGCGTAATTATTGCAAGAGCTTTATTACTATCGTTTTGGGCGATTGTTGGTTGGGAAGTCGTTGGTAACTACTCGAAAGAAGTCAAAGACCCAACGCTTACAATACCCAAAGCCGTCAAAATAAGTGCCGTTATAATTTCGATTATCTATCTTCTAGTGATTTGTGCTATCCAATTTGCAGCGCTTGAGCCTTCCACAGCTATTACGGCACTTATCGCTCCTCTTTTTGGCTCTTCCAGTCCTTTGGTTATGGGAGTCTTGGCAACACTTTTGTGTCTTAGTACGGTTTTACTCTTTGTGGGTGGCGTATCAAGACTTATTGCAGGATTAACATCGAAATCTAAAGGAGTGCTCTTTCTTTTACAGAAACGACTTGGCAATGGTGCACCTATTTATGCGACGCTTTTTTTATGTACCATTAACGCTATTGTTTTAGGGCTGGTGTATGCGCATCTGTTTACCACAGAAGATTTAGTCGCACTTGCCGATGGCTTTTTTATCGCCAATGCAACGATAGCGCTTCTAGCAGCGTATAAACTTGCGACTACAAAAATCATCCGTTATACGGCACTTTTTTTGTCCATTATCTTTATTGGTATTCTTCTTACAACGCATTGGATTGTACTTGGTATTCTTATACTTTTAGCATGGAAAGTCTTGCGATAAATCCTTTACATGTAAAAGGATAAATATGAGGGTATGCACAATGCTAACCTCGCTCTAAATTAATTCGTCTTTAGTGTATAATAAGAAATGGGTAACTTAAAACAACGCGACCAATTGAGATGGTTTCAGCACATTTATAACAATGCGCACACAGGGATTTTTGTTGTCAATAAAGAACGCATTATCCTTGATGTCAGTCGTCATTTTTGTACGCTTTTTGGTTATTCAAAAGATGAATTATGCGGTCAATCAGAAGCGATGCTCCATATTAGTTTTCAATCCTTTCAAAATTTTTTTGATGTAGCCTTTAAACCTGCCCTTAGTGGTACACCCACTCGAATAGATTATCAATTTAAGCGAAAAGATGGAACTTTTTTTTGGTGTCACATCTCGGGCACTTTAGTTGAAAATCATGATGAAGTACTTTGGGGAATTAATGACATTACCGATAAAGTGATTCTGACCCAGCAGTTGCAAGAAAAAAGCCAATTACTTGTTGCCACACAAACATTACTCCATGTTGGCACTTGGGAGCTCGATTTGCAGACCAAAATTATTCGTGCATCCGATGAGTTTTATCACATTATGGGAATTCCCACTAAGAGTAAAATCACACTTGAAACATACTTAACATCATTACATCCAGAAGACCGACACATCATTTATGACTCTATTGACTATCTGCCTAAAGGCGTAAAAACAAAAGGAATCACGCTACGTGCTATTTTGCAAAGAGATGATTACTGTGAAATGCGTTATCTGTTTCAAAAAGGTGAAACAATCTTTGATGAGTATGGGAAAGCTATCAAACTCACAGGTGCAACTATTGACGTTACGGATCAAAAAGAGACAGAGATACTTTTAAAAAGCCAGAAAAAACGCTTAGAGCATCAAGCTTTTCATGACCCTTTAACAGGATTGCCTAACCGTTTTTTATTGCTTGATAGATTAGAGAAGATGATAGAAGTTGCCGAACGTAAAAAACAGAAAATAGCCATTTTATTTATTGATTTAGATGATTTTAAATTTATTAATGACTCATTAGGACACCATATCGGCGATAAATACTTAATTGAAATTGCCAATAAAATTAAATCTAAACTTCGTACAAGCGATACGATAGCACGCCTTGGCGGTGATGAATTTGTCATTTTGCTGGATGATATACAAAATGAAAATGATATTATTCATATCATACACAAAGATATTAGCCTCGAAAATCAAACATTAATATTGGCAGATAAAACTGTTTTTCCTCAAATGAGTATTGGTATTGCCCTCTTTCCCAATGATGGTCTTGATGCACAAACATTACTTAAAAATGCAGATGCAGCTATGTATAAAGCCAAACGAGATCAAAAACATTCTTACAGCTTTTATGATGCATCTTTAACCAAGCTCGCTTTTGAGAGAATGAATTTTGTCAAAGAGTTACGAGATGCCATTGAAAAAGATGAGTTGTTACTCTACTATCAACCACAAATAAATGCCAAAACAGAAACGTTAATAGGATTGGAAGCGCTTATACGATGGCAACATCCAACCAAAGGTTTTTTAACACCATATCAATTTTTACCGATGGTTGAAGAGTTGGGTCTTATGATAGAACTCAATGAGTGGGTTATCAAAAACGCGTTGAAACAAAGTGAGTGTTGGTTTAAAAACGGACAAAATTATGGGCAACTTTCTATTAATATGTCTATAAAACATCTCGAAAGTCCTACGTGCTATGACTTCATCAAAACACTTTTAACACAAATACATTGCCCTGTGAGCTCAATTACCTTGGAAATCACCGAAGGACATTTTATGCAACGCCCCGCAGAGGTCATTGAACAACTCAATCAACTCTGTACGTTAGGTTTTAGAATCGTCGTCGATGATTTTGGGACAGGATACTCATCTCTTTCGTATCTGAGCAAATTACCCATCAGTGGACTAAAAATTGATAAATCATTTATTGATAATATCCCTCATGCAAACGATGATGTTGCCATTACAAAAACCATTATTGAACTTGCTAAGAATTTACACTTAGAAGTCATCGCCGAAGGTGTCGAAAAAGAAGAACAAAAGCATTTCTTACTCAGACATGGTTGTTATGCAATACAAGGATATTTATACTCTAAACCACTATCGACAGAAGATACCGAAGCCTTTATGAATCGCCATTAATCGCTAAAATTGCGGAGATACTCTAAACTTTATCCGCCTAGAAAACATTCTTTTTTAGCCAAATTACAACCAAGACACTATATCATTACATGTAAACTAAAATGGAACAAAGAGAGCCAATGAAATTTAGCGATAGAATTCACAATGAAACCTTTAAACAGACCGCCAAACTCAAAACGTTACAGGTCAATTTGGGCAAAGTCTGCAATCTTGCGTGTCAGCATTGCCATGTCGAAGCTGGTCCCAAACGCACCGAAACCATGAGCCTTGAAGTGATGAAGACCATCTTAGAAGTCTTAAAAAAACACTCCTTTTCCACGCTGGATATTACAGGGGGTGCGCCTGAGATGAATGAGCATTTTGAATGGTTTGTAAGCGAAGCGTCTCACATCGTTAAGCATATTATTGTCAGAACCAACTTGGTCATTTTACAGGAAAAACCGTATACCCATTTAGCCCATTTTTACGCGCAACACCAGATCAATCTTGTTGCATCACTTCCTTGTTATACACAAGATAATGTCGATAAAATGCGGGGACGTGGTGTCTATGAAGACTCTATTGCTGTCATTAAACGCCTCAATGCACTTGGGTATGGAAGCGATGCACATCTTGTGCTTGATTTTGTCTACAATCCAGGCGGCGCTTTTTTACCAGGCGATCAAAAAGGGCTTGAAGCAGACTATAAACGTGTTTTAAAAGAAAGTGAAGGGATTGTCTTTAACCATCTTTTCACGATTACCAATGCCCCTATTGGGCGGTTTTATGCATCGCTAGAGCAGAACAATGAACATGAGCGTTACCAAACCCTGCTGGAGTCTCATTTCAATGCGGCAACGCTTGAAAACATGATGTGCCGTAGCCAAATCTCTGTGGGGTATGATGGGCAACTCTACGACTGCGATTTTAACCAAATGCTCGGATTAAACATCCAAGGAGCACGCTACATTGATGAACTGCTCCATGAAGATGAGCACAAACGCCCGATTGTTTTTTGTGAACACTGCTACGCATGTACAGCAGGTGCAGGGTCAAGCTGTTGTGGTGTCACGCTTTCATAATCTTTACATGTAAAGATTTTTGGGCTCAATCACTGCCTCGTTTGGCGCTTGATTGACCCCCTGTGTGATGCGTTTCCAATACGAACGTGATGCAGGACTCTCTTCCTTCCAAATCGTACAAAACTGACGTTTAAACGCTTCAAAATCATACTCCAAACAGATGGCATCAATGAAAAGATTTTCAAAACGTGTTCCATAAAGTGCTTTGGGTGCGGGCGTGGTGCTGATGCGCGTCACAAGCCCTGAGCCTAAGTCTTTAAAATTGGGTAAACCTGCCGCTCCATTGTTGATCAACACCCCATTTTTTAGTGCTAAAAGTGCGGCTTCACAGGTATGCGACGAGGCTAAAACACTGAAGTGATTGGTTTTAAACCATGCATTAAGCGCCCTTTGCCTCGCTTCTTTTCGCAAATTTTCCCTTGAGCACTTCCACCCTGCAAGCGATGTTTCATCTCCATGCGTGATGGCAACGGTGTGCTCACCTACCAAAACGCTTAAACAGGTTTTACGTTCTTGAAATTTCTTTTTATAAGAAGGTAAATGCGTATCGACCATTTCGCTTAAAATGGCATGAATTTCATGCGCCCACGCTTTGGTCTCTTCACTGACACACGTTGGATAAAAACACCCACATCCTGCACCACTTTTTACCTCACGTGAGAGTTCCATCTCAACATTGCCATTGAGTAAGACAAAGGGAGCAATCGCCTCTTCAATGCGCACAAAAAGCTCAATGCTTGCATCAAACCAGTGAATATCCCCATTAAAGACAACCAAAGCCTCTGGTTCAATCCTGCGCTTTAACGCCTCTAAAGCTTCACCATTACCGTACAATCCCCCAACAACATAGAGTGTATCGCAATGCTGTGTTGGGGTCACATCAAAGCTGAGCGCATAATCAAGGGGACACTGCATTGGTTACGCTCTGCTTGGTGTAAGGAATGATGGTGCAAGGTAAACGATGGTGCAAAGGATCAAGCCATAGAAATTAACCCCTAAAAGCATCGCAGAAGCACCGTGCCCTATCTTTAAAAAATCAGGTAAAACACCAAGAACCAGTAAAATACCCGCCAATATGCCACACCAAAAACTCAGATGAAAGCCTAGTGCCGTTGGTTTGACAAATCCGTGAAGCATAAACACGGGTGCGAGCCCTATAATCATCGTGCCACTAATGGTCGTTGCTTTTAAAATATCGCTTCCAAAAAACATCGGGATATTGCCAAAAATTGCAAACGCAACCATAGCGATCATGCCCACACTGATGGCTTTTACGCCAAGGGAATGCCCTGCTAATTCGGCCAAATCTTTGCCCACCAGTTTGGAAAGACTCGCAAACGTTGAATCCAGCGTTGAACCCGCCGCAATTACCATGATGACGGTCATCAACAGCATGGCTCCTACACCCATAGAGGTGGCTAAGGCGGCTGGAACATTGGAACTTGCGCCTAAGCCAATGAGTTTGGCATGAATACCCACAAAACTAAACAACACAATGGCTATAAAGCCTAAAATTCCAGCAACCACAAAGGCTTTTAACATCAATTTTTCTTCACAGATAAAGCCTCTATCGGTTAAAACAGGGTCATGAAACGGGTAGCTAAACAGTTGTAACGCAGCCACCAAGAGCAAATCCACGCCAGCATCCAGTTTCCAGTTACCTGTGCCCATCAATGTTGAAAAGCTATTTTGTGGCAAAATATCGCTCATCACCCATACCAATAAAGCAATAAAAATAACCGCTTGCGCCACATCCGTCATAATGGAGCCACGAAGTCCTCCACGCAGAGAATAGACCAACGTAATCAAGGTAAAAACAAGTGCGGCAAGAATAAACAACGTACTGCCATTTTTACCGTAATAGCCACCTACAACAGCAGTGTTGCTCCAGATTTCATTAAACAGTCGAATTAAAATCGCCGCACTAAAGGCAAAGGCTGCCCATTTTCCATAGTTCGTTGTTAAAAATTCGACCAATGTTTTGGCACCAAATTTGCGTCTAAGTCTGTAAATCGCAAACCCCGCCACAGGAATACATAACCAATAGGTCGCATACGCCACACCGCCGACAATGCCGTACTGTGCGCCTAAATTTGCCGCATTGGTGATGGACTTTGCAAAAATCCAACTGATAAAAATACTGCTGATCAGTAAAGGGGTCGAGACGCTTCGTCCTAAGGTGTCTTCACCTTTAAAGAAGCTGCCAATTGTTCTGGCTTTGGGAGAGAGCAGGTACATAATCACACCATAAAGTGCTAAAAATCCCCAAAAATAAAGGCCGTAATTTTCCATTCAAAATCCTCGATATGTATTTTCTAAACCTAGAAACTAGATAGAACACTGTTCAAAAATAGTGAAAAGAGTGTATAAAAAAGAAGCTATAAATTCCATAAAATTGAAGCAAATCCCTCAATAATGGTAGGGGATTACTCTTTTACATGTAAAAGAGTAGGAGGTGCTTTCGCCCCTCCTAAACAGATACCTTAATGATGTGCATGCGCATCAAAATAGATAATTTTTTGAGAATAGAACTTCTCTTTTTTCTCCATCAATGTCGCAAAATACTCTTCAGGAGTAATCTTTCTCATTTTCACCGCCGCTTTATAGGTCGGTGTTAAAGAGATCGGATCGACACCGTTACTGGTGAGTTCATTCGAGTGCCCTTCCCAATAGTGAAATGCCATCTGCATCACATTTTTTGGAACCACATCGGTCACTTCTACTTTAATGGCAATCGAACCATATCTGCTTTCAATCGCTACAAAATCGCCCTCTTCCACATCATACTCTGCCGCAGTTACTGGATTGATTTCCGCTGCAGGACCATGAAGGTCAGCTCCGCACTCAAGCGCAGGAGATTTTCGTGTCATGGTACCAACGGTATACTGGTACACTTTTCGAGTCGTTAAAAGCTCAATTGGATATTCTTTATCGGCTTTTTCATCCACGGAACCTGCCATATGAGGATAGCCTTCTGGAAGGTTAAGCTTTTCAGCCAACGCTTTTTGCGCTGCTGGTATTTTGCTTTTATCATCCACAAAGATAACCGGTGCAAAACGTGCCTTTTGGTCAGGTGTATAGAATTTTTTATCCATATACATTGAAGGCGTACCTGGATGCACGAGTGTTGGACAAGGCCAATGTAAACCATGCTCTTTTTCTAAGCGCTCATAACTCATACCACCATAACGTGCAGGATCAGCCAATCTCACCTCTTCCCAAATCTCTTCAGGATTTTTATAATCAAAGCCTTTTGCACCCAGACGTTTTGCAATTTCACAAATAATCTGCCAATCTTGTTTTACATTACCCACCGCATCAACGGCTTTATGATTACGTTGAACACGACGTTCTGCATTGGCATAACAGCCATCTTTTTCTGGACCACACACGGCTGGAAGCACCACGTCTGCTTTGAGTGCGGTTTCGGTTAAAAAGATATCTTGAACGACATAAAAATCAAGATGCGCTAACCCTTTTAGGAAGTGATTGGTGTTAGGTTCTGAAATCACTGGGTTTTCACCAATGGTATAGAACACTTTCACTTCGCCACTCATAATTGCATCGGGCACTTGCGTTTTATGCACGCCAATTTTATCATCCAGTTTACACTCCCACATTTTTTCAAAAAATGCACGTGCTTCTGGGTCTGTGACAGGTTTTAAATTCGGGAAAATATTAGGGAGTACAGCCATATCACACGCACCTTGAACATTTTGTTGTCCACGAAGCGGATAATCCCCAGAACCCAGTTCACCAATATTACCGGTACATAAAAAGAGGTTAGAAACATCAAAAACATTACCGACACCATGATTAAAGTGGGTTACACCCATACCATGTGTGAGTGCTGCTGGTTTGATTGTCGCATACAGATGCGCCGCTTTTTCAATCAACTCTTTTGGCACATTTGTCATCTTTGAAACATACTCAGGAGTGTACTCTTTGACAGTCTCTTTCACATAGTCAAAGCCCGTGGTATACTTCGCAATAAAGTCATTATCACACAAATTATTGGCGATAATATAGTTTAGCATGGCATTGATAATAGGAATGTTGTGTTCTGGAGGCAATTGAATATGAACATCCGCTTTTTGTGCCATTTCTGTAATAATAGGGTCAATCACAATGAGTTTTGCCCCACGATCTAGCGCTCTTTGAATATGCATCGCCGCAATGGGGTGACCATTTTCAGGATTCGAGCCAATCATTAAGATACAATTACTGTATAAACCAATTTCTGTAAAGCTGTTGGTTGCTGCACCGTTACCTATTGTTTTAGCCAAACCGGCTACTGTAGGTGCATGTCAAACGCGAGCACAGTGGTCTACGTTATTGTTTCCTATTGCAACTCTCATCAATTTTTGTGAGACATAATTTTCTTCCAATGTACAACGTGCAGAAAAGTTACCTGCGATAGAACGTTTGCCATATTTTTCAATGGATTCTTTAAATTTGGAAACAACCAAATCAAGCGCCTCATCCCATGAAGCCTCTACAAATTCTCCATCTCTGGAAAATTGTCCATCTTTTTTACGAATCAATGGGTTTTTTAACCTGTCATTCGCTCCTACATAATCCCAACCATAAAGTCCTTTAAGACACAATTGTGAGTCATTAACAGGATGGTCTTTTGTACCATTTGCACTCATGATCTTATTGTTTTCTACATGTAAATCAACATTACACCCAGTTCCACAATAAGGACATATAACACGTGATGTACTCATTTTCTTTCCTTTCATAAATTTATTTTTTTTTACGTGCGCTATCATCTTTCATTACATCTATTCCTCCTTTTTATTAATATGCAAAATGGACATATTAATAGTCAAAAGATTATGCATGAGGTACAAGTTTGTACCCCATGCAATCTTTCCTTATTGATGATGGTGATCTTCATAAATAATTTTTTGAGAATAAAATTTCTCTTTTTTCTCCATCAATGTCGCAAAATACTCTTCTGAAGTAATCTTTCTCATTTTCACCGCCGCTTTATAGGTTGGCGTAAAAGAAATGGCATCTAAACCATTGCTCGTAAACTCATTGGAGTGTGCTTCCCAGTAGTGAAATGCCATTTGCATAATGCCTTTAGGCACAATCTCAGTCACTTCCACTTTAATGGCAATCGAACCATAACGGCTTTCTACTGCAATAAAATCACCCGTATCAACATCGTACTCTGCCGCCGTTAGGGGATTAATCTCTGCTGTTGGACCAAAAACATCCGCACCACACTCCAACGCAGGTGATCTTCGTGTCATAGTACCTACGGTATAGTGATATACTTTACGCATTGTCAAAAGTTTGATAGGATACGATTCATCTGTTTTTTCATCTACGGAGCCAACCATATGCGGATACCCCTCAGGAAGTTTTAACTTCTCAGCCAATGCTTTTTGCGCTTCGGGTATTGCACTTTTTTCATCCACAAATGTCACAGGTGCAAAACGTGCTTTTTGGTCAGGTGTATAGAATTTTTTATCCATATACATGAGTGGTGTACCTGGATGCGTTAAAGTTGGACATGGCCAATGCAAGCCATTTTCTTTCTCCAACCTTTCATAACTCATACCGCCAAAACGAGCAGGATCAGAAATGCGCACCTCTTCCCAAATTTGCTCAACTGAGGTATACTCAAATCCTTTAGCTCCTAAACGCCTTGCGATTTCTGAAATAATCTGCCAATCTTGTTTGACGTTGCCTACGGCATTAACCGCTTTATGATTGCGTTGAATACGACGTTCTGCATTGGCATAACAACCATCTTTTTCTGCTCCACTAACGGCAGGTAAAACGACATCCGCTTTGAGTGCCGTTTCGGTTAAAAAGATGTCTTGTACAACGTAAAAATCAAGATGTGCCAACCCTTTTAAGAAGTGATTGGTATTGGGTTCTGAAATGACAGGATTTTCACCAATGGTATAAAAGACTTTAATTTTTCCATTCATAATGGCATCGGGAATTTGGGTTTTATGAATGCCTATTTTGTCATCCAGTTTGCATCCCCATAATTTTTCATAAAACGCTCTCGCCTCTGGGTCACTCACAGGTTTTAAATTCGGAAAAATATTAGGTAAAACTGCCATATCGCAGGCACCTTGGACATTTTGTTGTCCACGAAGAGGATGATCTCCAGCGCCTAAATACCCAATGTTTCCTGTGCATAAAAACAAGTTTGAGACATCATAGACATTGCCGACACCATGATTAAAGTGGGTCACGCCCATGCCGTGTGAAATTGCCGCTGGCTTGATAGTTGCATACAGATGTGCTGCTTTTTCAATCAACTCTTTTGGCACACCCGTCATAGCAGAAACATACGCAGGCGTATACTCTTTGACAGCCTCTTTGACATAATCAAACCCTGTGGTGTATTTCGCAATAAACTCATCATCGCACAAACCATTCGCAATAATATAATTGAGCATGGCATTCATAATAGGAATGTTATGCTCAGGCGGCAATTGTAAATGCACATCTGCTTTTTGGGCAAACTCTGTTTTGATAGGGTCAATGACAATAAGTTTAGCTCCACGGTCTAGCGCTCTTTGAATATGCATCGCCGCAATCGGGTGTCCACTAGCGGGGTTAGAACCAATCATCATGACACAATTACTGTATAAACCAATTTCAATAAAGCTATTCGTTGATGCACCGCTTCCAATGGTTCTTGCTAAGCCGGCAACGGTTGGACCATGGCATACACGCGCACAATGGTCTACATTGTTACTGCCAATAGCAACTCTCATAAATTTTTGCGACAAATAATTCTCTTCAAGTGTACAGCGCGCCGAAAAATTGCCAACAATAGAGTCAGGACCGTATTTTTCTTTTGCTTCTTTAAACTTGGAGACAACCAAATTAAGAGCCTCATCCCACGTTGCTTCCACTAATTCACCATCTTTTGAAAATTTTCCATCTTTTTTGCGAATCATAGGGGTTTTTAATCTATCGTTCGCACCTACATAATCCCAACCAAACATCCCTTTAGGGCACAACTGAGAATCATTAACAGGATGATTCTTTGTACCAACAGCGCTAATAATTTTATTGTCTTCCACATGCAAATCAATATTACATCCTGTCCCACAGTAAGGGCAGATAACACGTGATGTACTCATTTTTTTTCCTTTATTATGTTAGAGTTATACAAACTCTCAAGATTTAAAAAATCAAGCTTTTAAAACTATGTTCTACGGGATACATGTCATATGTTTTCCCCGTATATTCCATACTTTAACCACATTCTTAACACCGATATTTGTCTTACAAAAAACTCCTTTTTTTCACGCTATCAATGCCGATTCATTTTTTTACATGTAAAATCTAAACGTGCGAATTGAGCCTATATTTTTTATTTATCATCTCAATTCTTTGACGTTTTGTTGTATCAACGCCATAGTGATAAAACTGATCGTAAGCACCTCTATCCACATCATGTTGAGAGTGCGTTTTTGCACCCTCCTTCTCTACGAGTGGATGAATAGCCAAAAAAGAGATGAAAAGAGTTTTTTGCATCATATGATGATGACCTCTTTGCAGTCTCATTGCATTGTTTTCTTGCTCTAACATCGCAGTTTCTCACTTTTAGATTTTCATATTTAGCCCTCTTTTGAGGGCTAATTCCTTAATGAGCCTTGTTCATATCAGGCTTATGAGACATAAAACCGATGAGTCCAACAAAGAAAAGACCACCACAAATATTGCCTAATGTAACAGGTAAGAGATTTTTAATAAAAAAGTTTTCAACCGTTAGATTTTGAATTTTCTCAACCGATACATGTGTCAAATGTGAAAGAGCTTCCATATCGCCACCCACTTGAGCAAGATAATGTGCTTTTGCAAAAAGACCTTCAGTAATAATGAACATATTGGCTACGCAGTGTTCGTATCCTGAGGCAACAAATGCACCCACGATAAAACAAATCGCTAAGATTTTTCCAGCCGTATCCGATGCTGCTGTTGCCGCCCAAATAGCCATACACACAAACACGTTACAAAAAATACCACGAATGAAGGCTGCTTCAAAACCAAGAGATGTTTTACCAGCACCAAGTCCAACAAAGTGTTTTAAAATTTCACCATCATAATTTAATGGCAGATTAGATTTATAATACATGTAAGCAGTCAAAACGGCGCCTGCAAAGTTAAAAACCCATACAATAATCCAATACCAAGCCATTTTTGCGATGGGTAATTTATTGTCATACGTTGAAACACCGGATAAAACCGAACTGGTGAAGAGATGACCGCCAAAGAAGACTACCATCATCAAACCGACGGAAAAAGCGATACCACCGATAAAGTTTGCGATTCCAGGACCGGCTGCTTTTGCCACACCCACGGTGGAATGCGCCCAAAAAATATCGCCCAGAGCAATCGAACTGCCTGCCATAATAGATAAAAAGATGACGCTAATTAAGGGCATCATCGCCTTATGCTGTAATCCGCCAGATACGGATTGTGCTGTTTCTGCTGGTGATAACATTGTTCTTCCTTTAACTGATTTTTTGCTCATCAAAAATTGCATCGATCTCAAACATCTTCTCAAGCGCTTTTTGCGCTGTTACTTTTGCTTCTTCTGAGATAGAAGGATTGATTTCGAGTACTTTTTCAATATCTACATTAAGTCCTAAGAAGAGGACAACCTGACAAAATCCTTTTAAATAGCTTAAGAGAATAGGCATAGGCAAATTGTGTGTTGAATACATATACTCTCGTTGATCACTAATATCAATGACCTCAACACTTCCTATTTTTGTTCCTGTCATTGCATCTGCAACCACAATCACATCAGGAGCAAACTCTCTTAACTTATGAAATTCACTTTCAGGAGTATCTCCTCCATAAAACACTTTCCAGCCAATATTTTCTTTTTCAATCAAATATCCAAGGTACGTGGTGATACCATCATCGCCTCTTAGCGTATTACCAATCATGAGAATTGCTTTTTTCATAGACTTTTCCTTATTACGATATACCCTTCGCGTAATGTTAAAAAGAGTTCTTTCAAAAAGCACTCTGGCATAGAGGGATATAATTTCTGTGCGTGTTCAGGAAAAATCTCAATCTCAAAATATTTACTTAAATTTCCCAATTTGAATTGGGTGTAAGCATCACACTCTTTAAGCATTTTGGTGTAGTCGTCTTCTTCAATTTTCCCAACACATTCCACATAATCAACGGTTCCTATTCCATGCCCAACGGTCATAGAAAAGATTTTGACTTGCTCTAACTCTTTTGGCATTTGTTTTGATGAAGGGTCTATCTGCCTTTTGGTTAATCTGCACACTTCAATCATTGTATCTCCCTACCAATTCCTAGTTGCTTGCCAAATCCATGCGATCAGCATCATCGATCTCTTTGTATTTACGCATATGAGAGAGATAGATTTTATTGTGTAAGGTTTGCATACACTCTTGATACCGCTTATCTTCCTCTTCACGAGCTAAGCGTTCCATCACAATGCGTGTTTTAGCAGTATCCTTTACATCCGGAGATTCTTTGAGTGCTGATAGGTATTTATCAGAAAGTTTACGACCAAAGAGATACCCCATCAATACTTTTGATTCAGCTAAAATATCTCTTTCAAATAAGAGATTGCCAAGGAGTGAGTTTTCCACTTTAGGCGATTCATTTGAACCATCGGTATGCACTTTAAGCGATAATTTTTGATCTAAGATGCCTAAAGCTGTTGCTAATCCATGAAGAATGGTTGCAGGGTGCGGTGGGCATCCTGGGATATACACATCCACAGGAATCACTTTATCGATACCACCCCACACACTATAAGCATCATGGAATATTCCACCACTGCTACCACATGCACCAATGGCAACCACGACTTTTGGATCGGGGGTTGCTTCATAAGCTCGTAAAAGTGGATAGTACATTTGACGCGTTAAAGGACCTGTACACACTAAAATATCTGCGTGGCGTGGCGTAGCTACCAATTTAAAACCAAAACGTTCGGGGTCCCACATCGGTGTTATAGCCGCAAAAATTTCAATTTCACAGCCATTACATGATCCACAGTCCACACGATAAACACTAAAACTACCTTTAATGTTTTTTAGATGCTCTAACTTTGATTCAACAGAGTTTGCCAGTGCTATTTCTTCTGGTACAACATAGGTTTTACTCATTTTTTAGCCTTTCCAAAATATCGATTCATTTGCTCAACAACACTATTTTTTTTGCATTCTTGGCAGGTTCGGATGTAGCTTGTTTTCTCAGCCAATGTCTCTTCACTCCATCCGACTTTTTTAAGGCGCTCTAAATCATACGCGATAAGCTTTTTAGTCGTGAAAGGTTTATGGCATACTTCGCAGTACTCTAATTCAAGCTCCCCACGCTCCATTAAATCTTCTTTGTTAAATTTCACGGCTATTTCAAACTCTTTGGAAAGCATGACAGCATTGGTTGGGCACACCTCGTCACAACGACCACAAAAGATACATCGTGCGCAGTTAAATTCCCACACTAATTTCTTTTTTTGCTTATCGAGCTTGACATTAATAGCGTTTGATGGGCATGCAACGGCACACGCTGTACAGCCAATACACTTTTCATAATCATAAGCAGGTTTACCACGAAACCCCTCAGGAACATTGTAGGGTTCCAAAGGGTATCCGTAAGTAGCGCTACCATATTTTCGGGTCATATCTAATAATTTCATCTCATACTCCTACATAGTTTTCAAAGGAGAATTTTTCAAGGTCTGAGAATACTGTTTAAGATCTTGATGGGTAAGTACTTTAGATTTGTGACTTTTAACATCCACAATCGTTACACGTTCTGTACAGGAATAACATGGGTCTAACGAACAGACAATCAAAGCCGCATCAGCGATGGTGTTGCCACGGAATTGATAACGAAGGGATGGCCAGTTGTTATACGTAGCAGCACGACATCTCCAGCGGTACACTTTTTGAGCATTACCGTGCATAATCCAGTGCATGTTCTCACCTCTGGGCGCTTCATCATTACCAATCGCAAAAGCGCCTGGTTTAATCATAGTTTGAGCAGAGATAATTGTTTGACCGCCTGGCATCATTTCAAAACATTGGCGAATGATGGAAATTGACTCAAGTAATTCTTTATAACGCACCATTTCGCGAGAAAACACATCGCAACCGTATTCAACTGCGACATTAAATTCGATTTGGCTAAAGAAATCGTACGGATGGTCATAGCGTGAATCGCGTTTAAAACCGCTACCTCGAACATTAGGACCAACGGGTGAAAAATCGCGCGCAACGTTAGGGTCTAGAATACCCACACCCTTCCAACGTCCAATTTGCGCTTTATCATCCATGACCGCTTCCCAAACTTCTTTGAGTTGCTTTTCGATGATTTTTAAAAGGTCTAAACTCTTTTTAATCTCCACACCACTCATATCACGGCGAAGTCCACCCATGACAACGTTGCCATAAGTTTTACGACCACCCGTGACAAGCTGTGCAAGCTCCATCGAAAACTCACGAATTCTAAAGATATGCATAAACGCATTGACATTGCCTGTGACTTCACATGCAAGACCAATGTTCAAAAGATGTGAGTGAAGTCGTTCTATCTCCAAACAAATGACACGCATCGCTTGCGCACGAAGAGGAATATCTAAGCCAATCGCGCGTTCTGCCGCTTCAATACACGCAATCGCATGGGCATAACCACAAATACCGCACACACGTTCCGCTAAATACCCCATTTGGTCATAGTTCATTCTATTTTCAGCGAGTTTTTCCATGCCACGGTGTTGATAAAAGAGTCTATAATCCGCATCGATGATGGTGTCACCATCGCAATACAATCTAAAGTGACCGGGTTCATCACTCGTAATATGCAACGGTCCTAAAGGAATATCCACAACACCAGCACCTTCTGGTTCCATAAAGGCATAATCCGGTTCATCTTGATGATCCACAGGATCAGGGCGATACCTATAATCCATAGAATCTTTACGTAAAGGAAAAAGATTCTCTGGCCAATCATCGGCAACAACTAAACGTCTAGGGTCAGGTAATCCAATGGCACGTAAGCCAAATAAATCATACGCTTCACGCTCATACCAGACTGCCGCTGGCACTTTACATGTAACGGATGGAAAGGTTGGGTCACTGGCTGGGACATACGCTTTTACGGTAATCCAACATTTTTCATTTTGCACTATTTCATCTGCCGCAGTCAGCTTGCCACCTTCCATAGAAAGGACATAATAAAGCGCAAAATTGCCGTTAAGTTGTCGCTCATCATTTGGAATCATGGTTGAAAGCCAACCGCCCATATCATAATAAAGCGTACGCACAGCTTCTGGAAGATCATTTCTATCAACAGTAATCGTTACTTGATCTTCGGGTTGTCGTTCGATATTTTTTATGGTTATTTTTTGTTTTAATTGGTTAATAAAAATTTCACCTTTTAGCATGTTGTTCTCCTTATGCCACAAATATGATTTTGACTGCGCTGTTAAGTAAAGTAATCCATCCCTCAACAGAGAAAACGCCAAGGATAATAATCAGTGCAGCAAGACCAATAAGCGGTAAATTTGCACTCCATGCAACTTCACGTGAGAGAATTTTTACTTTACTTTCACCAAACGTTGCAAGGAAGAAGTGAGAAAAGTCTGCAATAAAAATAATGATCAAACCAATGATAAATAACACCACTGGTAAAACAAGCGCTGTATTAAACGACTCTTGAATAATCTTAAATTCACTCACGAAAATTGCAAAACCAGGTACACCGACCAACGAACAAATCGCAATACCAAACAAGATAGCCGTAATTGGTGCGATTTTAATCAATCCACCCATTTTGGTCATATCCCGTGTTCCATAGATTTGAACCATGTTTCCTGTGGTACAAAAGGCAAGAGCTTTGGTGACAGAGTGTGCTAAAGCATGAAACAATGCGGCAAAAACACCAATCATTCCACCCACACCCAAACCAAAAGCAATCACACCCATGTGTGCAATGGAGTGATACGCAAACATTCTCTTTACATCGTGTTGGCGAATCAAGAAAAGCGCTGCAATAAAAATAGTAATTAAACCACTCACAAGCATGACTACTTGAACGTAATGAAACCCAACCAAGGAGTTACCCACAATCGCGTAATAACGAATCAATCCTAAAATGGCACATTTAAGTAAAATACCTGAGAGCATCGCAGACGCAGGTGCTGGACCTTCAGAGTGAACGTCTGGTAGCCATGTATGGGTTGGAGCAAGACCTGCTTTGGTACCAAAACCAATGAGAGCAAAGACAAAAATGAGTTTCAAGATATCAGGATTAATCTCTTTGGCATGCGCCATCAAGGTTGTCCAAAGCATCATGCTGTGGCTATCTTTGATAACAGAAAAACCAGCACTGTAAAGTAAAACGGTTGCATAAAGCGCAAACGCTAGACCGATACTACAAATAACGATATATTTCCAACCACTTTCTGTTGATTTTTTACCTTTATGCAGAGCAACCATAAAAACAGAAGAAAGCGTCGTCGCTTCTATTGCTACCCACATTAAAACGATGTTATTTGCAAGAACAGAAAATGTCATTGTAAAAACAAAAAGATGAGAGAGTGCAAAAAAGAGTTTGGCATCTTTAGTGGTAATTTCACCCTTTTCAATTTCCCATTGCATGTATTTGACAGAATACAAATTGATTAATAAACCTGTCACACCAATCAAAGATAAAAAAACACCGCCTAAAGCATCAATAAAAAGCATATCATGAAATGCAAAATACGTTTTGCCGTTCATAACATACATCACAATATTGATAGCGACAAATGTAGAAGCCATTGATGCAATTACATGTAATGTACTGAGTGTCTTAAATTGTGCAGGCGCTAACCAAATAACGAGCGATGCCAAAAGAGGAACCGCTAGTAATAATATAAATAATTGTTGAATATCCATTTCCTTACCTACCCTTTCAATTCAGTTGCTTTGGAAACATCTAAAGAACCAAAATATTTATAAAATCTCTGAGCGAGCACTGACATAATAAGAACCGCAAAAATAGCGTCTGTTAAAATACCAAGCTCTGCAATTTCGGGTGAGTTATATGCCATTAATGCTAATGAGAGATGGATACCATTCTCAAACATACAATATGCAAGAATTTGTTTAATGGCTGAATTGCGTAGAATAAAACCAAAAATGCCAATCATAAAGATAGTAATAGAAGCAATCAAAGGAATACTCTCTTTAATCAATGAAAATTCCATGTACGTTGGATAAACCGACATTGCAATGGCAAGTGAAAAACTAATCGCAATAATAGGACTTACAAAAAAGCCTGTTACAGGTTCATCTTCACTCACAACACCCAACTTTTTGACAAGTCTGAGCATAATATAAGGAATCAAAAGCACCTTGGTAAAAAATGCGATAAATGCCCATGTGCAAAGTTGCTCAGCCAAATGCGTTGAAGAAAGAAGTAAAAAGATTGAAACCAACAGCGCTGTTTGAAGTGAATACACATAAATCGCTGCTTTGTAATTTCTGAGTCCAAAAATAATCAATGATGTTGTAATCATTGCTATGGATAAGATACTGAGTAAATCAATCATATTATGCTCCTACAACATATAAAGCAAGTGCTATAAAAGAGACACTAAATGCTGCAATGGCATTTCTTCTAAAGCTTGATAATAATTTATGTCTTGGTCCGAAGTTATCAATGAAAACAGCCGCAACGTAAAAAACACCTGCTTTAATAATAAAAACAATCAGAGCTAAAAAAGGATTCTCAAAACTCCAAGGCTCAAAGACTGTTAAGAACATACCAATCATCGCAAACTGTTTTAAGATAAGTCCCGCATGGGCTATACCAAAATCAGAACCACTGTATTCGCCTAAAACACCCTCTTGAAGCTCTTGTTCCGCTTCAGCTAAGTCGTAAGGATTTCTGCCACTTTCAACATACATCGCCCATAAAAAAGAGATGGAAGCCACGGCAAACGCTGGGATTTGATACCCAATCACACCGGTTCTGACCATATGTTGAATTTCAACAAGATTGCTGGTTTTTGCAAGCAGCATCACCACCAATAAACTTCCCATGATGACAGGTTCAACAAACACACCCAACATCTGTTCACGACTGCCGCCAACACCTGCATAAGGGTTACCTGAATCAATCGATGCCGCGCCAAAAATAAAACGAAGCATGGCACCTAAATAGATGACAACGAACACATCAGAGTAAGAACCTGCTAATGAATTGGTGCTGTACATAATGGGCATGGCTGCAAGCAGTGCTGCACCTGTTGCGAACAGTGTGTAAGGACCATAACGAAAGACCCAGTGTGAACACCTAGGGGTTGTACGACCTCGTTTGAACAACTTCACAATGTCACGATATGTTTGAAAAAAATCTGGCGCACCGCGACGTGATTGCAATCTCGCCCTTAAAACTCTTGCAATACCATCAAACAAAGGTGCTACAAGTACAATGGCTATGACCTGAATGATCATGTAAAATAGACTACTCATTTTAAACCTTTTATATCATTTGACTGATGGCGAGGAAAAGACACAATGTGCCTAGAATATATGCTGAATACATCCCTGTGCTGCCATTTTGCATACAAGAGACTTTTTTGGAAGCGTATTCAACAAAATCAAGCACAGGTTGATAAAAAATATTCCACCAAACATCTTGTGCATGATTGTGATAAATCACTGGTTTGAAATACCCTTGATCTTCAACCCTAGAGCCACTTTTAAAAAGCCAATCCATCATTTTTCTTAAATCACCCGTAAATGGAGATGCCGTGATTTGCATACGTGTACCGTATTTAAATCCACAAGCCCAAGGATCTGTTTCTCTTGAAGAAGTTTGTTTTGATTTGTAGAAAACAATAATTAAGAATGGCAGTGCGAGCGTTGCCATCATGACAATCGTAATCAATGGTGTGGATAAAATAGACCCCAAAGGCGAAGCAATACCAGTCATTCCTTCTTCAACAGGAAAGCTACCTGCAAAGGTTGATACAACTTTCATAATATTTTCAACAACGCTATTAGCACCTACACCAAAAGCAATACAACCAAGTGCTAAGACCATCATACCTGCGATCATAAAGAAAGGTGATTCATGTACATGGTCAAAAATTTCAAGTTTACGAGGCGTTCCGCCAAAAATAACACTATAAACTTTTACAAAACACATAACCGCTAGAGCACCGGTTAAGGCAAGGGCTAAAACACCTATAATAAAAATGGTACGAGGAGCGATACCAAGACCAAGTGCACCTTGAATCATGGATTGATAGGTTATCCATTCACTCACAAATCCATTTAATGGAGGAAGCGCTGTAATGGCGAGAGAGCCTATCAAAAAAGCTAAAGCAGTGTAAGGCATTTTTTTGGCCAATCCGCCCAAAATCTCCATATCTTTTGTATGTGTTGCATGTAACACACTGCCTGCACTTAAAAAGAGTAAGCCTTTAAATGTTGCATGATTTAAGATATGGTACATTCCCGCTAGAAAACCGACAGATGCAAGGGTTACAGAATGTATCGCCATGCCATAAACACCCGTTCCAAGACCAAGAAGGATAATACCAATATTTTCAACGGAGTGATACGCAAGCAACGCCTTGTAATCATGTTGCGCAAGAGCGTATAGAACGCCAAGTAATGCTGAAAGTGCGCCTATAACAATGATTAATAATCCCCACCAAGGCATCACAGGCAACCAAACACAAAATTTGATAATTCCAAAGAGTGCCACTTTAATCATAACCCCACTCATCAGTGCTGAGATATTAGAAGGAGCTTCAGGGTGTGCTTTTGGAAGCCATACATGAAAAGGAAACATGCCTGCTTTTGAACCAAAACCAACAAATGCAAGTAAAAACGTAATGCTTGCAATCAATGGAGTCATTTTAATAGACGTAAACGAACTAAATTCCAAAGAGCCTGATTGATACGCCATCATTAGAAATGCAGATAAGATGCACATACCACCAAAATGGGCAATTCCAAGATAGACCATAATGGCTTTCATTGATGATTTTGAATCATTAAAGCAGATAAGAAAGGCTGAGATAATCGTCATCAATTCCCAACAAATCATAAACCAAAAAACATCAGATGCACTAATAACCAACAACATAGAAAGTATGAAGAGATTAAATAAAGAAGCCATAACAGCAAGGCTGCCTTTTTTGGCATACCCATCCGCATAAGCTATCGCATATAAAGATGACGCAAATGCAATCAACGTAATGACAAACGAGAAAAAATTTCCAATAGGGTCTATTGAAAATGTAGGATTGTATAAAAGTGCAATATTGGTTGTGAAATGGTCACTTTCACTGATATGACTTAAAAAATAAAAAGCACCATAACCTGAAGCAATGGCAGAAAGCCCAAAGCCTATTTTAGATGCTATGTTATTTTGTTTATAGAGCAAAAGTGAAATAACACTTCCTAGCACGTATAATAAATATACATCTATCATCATTTATCCTTCATTAAGTATGTTGTATTAAATTCTGAACATAGGCTTCAACACTGTGATTCGCTTTTTTACCAATCACTTTTGTTTCCAAGTTTTTAGTATCGATGAACATTAAAGCACCTGTTGGGCAAACTTCTACACAGGATGGCCCTTCATCTCTTCCTTTACATAAATCACATTTAATAGCAACACTCTTAGCACCAACCTCAGACTCTAGACCTAAGTTATATTTTGGTTCCATCGTGTAATTGACAGAAGGCATAATTTCAGCTCCTGCACGAATAGCACCAAATGGACATGCGAGTGTACACATCTTACAGCCGATACAAATTTCTTCGTACAATTCAATGGAATTTTCACCGAAGCGCAAAGCACCCACTGGGCAGACATTTGCACAAGGGGCATCATCACATTGGCGACATTGATTTGGCATCGTACCACTGAGTGTTCGTGTGACTATAAGACGTGGTACTGCTAACTTTCCACGTTTATAGGAAGACTCATAACATGCCGCCATACACGTTGCACAACCAATACAAACACTTGGATTTGCAATAACAAATTTATTGACTCGTAACTCATTCATCTTTATCTCCTTACAGTTTTATATAATTCAGAGGGATGCATTTGTAGATATGTGGTTTCTCTCATTTTAATAAACTCACTTTCATCAACTTCTCTATTTATTTTCAAAATAGGTTCAACTGATTTCCTGATTGGATGTACATATTTACCTTTAAAACATACTGTTTTATCATAAACTTGATAATGTTTTTTGAGGTTAAAATTGACGATTTTATTATTATATTTAAAAAAATTGATACTAATAACTACATCATCAAGAGCATCTTTCATCCAATCTTCTTTCATTACTATCCTTTCATGAAATTTATGTCTTATAAATTAAAAAGTATGCTTATTTTTAATTTATAAATTTAATATTAAAAAATATATATACTTTTTAAATTTATGGAATAATAGTATCATCTTTGAAAAATAAAGAGTGTCAGCCATATGACACTTTTTAAAAATTATCAATAACATTATTTTATAGGGATTATTGAGGAAAAATATGTATAGCAGTGCATTAAAATAATTTTAAGGAATATTTCAAATAATTGACAAAATACGTCAGTAGGCATGCAGAAAGGTATGAAATATGTATATTGTATATAAAATTATTATTTTAAAAATTTATTAAATATCCACATATTTATTATTGAGATGCAAGTAGTATATAGACTATAAAGATATTGTAATATAAAAATATATATTACAATATTGACGAATAAATTAAATATAAATTCGAGACTTAAAAAAGAAATAATCCCATCATGTAAATCCTAAATATCCTAACAAAAATTATAGAAGTTATCTCACAAAAAATTAATGAAGGTGGAAAAACCACCTTCACAGTTTATCTTCTGACAGTTCGATAAAGTTCAGATGGATGCATGTACATATCTGTTGCATTACGAACAGCTAAGTACTCTTCTTCTGTAATTTTTCGAATTGCCGCAATGGTCATTTTAAGAGGATTCATTCCAGACAGTGGGTCTTTATCTTCCGCATTTGCTAACTCATTGCCATCAGCCTCTGCATAGTGAAACGTTGTAAAAATAGTTCCATGACGTAAATCAGGGTTAATTCTCACTTTCGCTGCAATTTTACCGCGCTTATTTTCCACAATTGCATAACAATCTTCTTGTAAATCTCTTGCATCTGCGATATCAGGGCTCACTTCAATCGCTGGTCCCATAAAATCTGCACCCATTTCCAATGGTTTACACTCTCGTGTCATCGTACCAGTATGATAGTGATAAACTTTACGTCCTGTTGTAAACAGACAAGGATAGAGTTCATTGACCTTTTCACTGAGTGCACCAGAACCCACGGGATAATCAGCTGGAATGCCCAGTGTTTCAATCAATTCTTTTTCAAGTGTGGCTCGCTGTGTCTTATCATCGGTATAAATGACCGGTGTTAGTCTAAATTTTCCATCCGGTAACATTGATTTTTTATCTTCGTACAAGACGGGAGTCCCAAGATGCGTTTCATCAGGACATGGCCAACTGATACCATCTTCTTTTTTAAGACGATAATAACTAGCTCCTCCAAAGAACCGAGGATTGAGTGCTTGCACCTCTTCCCATATCTCTTCTGCCTTGTAAAAATCAAATCCTTCTAAGCCGATTCTTTGCGCTATATTACAAATGACTTTCCAATCAGGCTCAATTCCAACACTGGGTTCAATAGCTTTAGAAACCATTTGAATACGTCGTGATGTATTGATAAATGTTCCCTCTTTTTCACCCCATGAAGCAGCTGGTAAAACAAGGTCCGCTTTTTGCGCTGTTTCTGTTAAAAAGATATCTTGAACAATCATCGTTTCTAAGTGAGCAACGGCTTCAATAAAGTGCTCTGTCCAAGGATCACTCATCACGGGGTTTTCGCCAAAGACATAAAGAAATTTAATGATGCCCTCTTCTATTTTATGTGGCACTTCTGTTAGTTTAAATCCAATATTTGAATTAATTTGGCAACCCCATATTTTTTCAATATGGCCTCTCACTTCAGCGCTTGTTACCATACCATTGGGAACCCAGTTTGGAAGTGCTCCCATATCACAAGCACCTTGTACATTGTTTTGTCCACGAAGTGGATTAACACCTGCCCCTTTTTTGCCTAGATTTCCTGTGAGAATAGCAAGATTTGAAAGAGAAAAAATATTGGAAGTTCCATCAATAAATTGTGTCATACCCATGGTATAACAAATAGCTGCTGCTCCAGCATTTGCGTACATTTCAGCCGCCTCAATAACAAGACTCGCAGGAATACCTGTTTCATTTTCAACACGTTCTGGTGTAAAATCAGCAACAGCGTATTTCACATAATCAAAACCAACAGAATAGTTTTCAACAAATTCTTTGTCAAAAAGGTTGTTTTCAATGATATGATGAATCATCGCATTTAAAAGAGGAATGTTATACCCAACAGGAATTTGAATGAAGATATCAGCTTTCTTAGCCATATCGGTCTCTTTAGGGTCAATCACAATCATTTTAGCACCACGTTCTAACCCTCGTAACATCTGCATTGCTATAATAGGATGACATTCACTGGTATTTGTGCCTATTAAAAAGAGAACGTCTGTATCTGTTGCGAACTCTGTAAGATCGTTCGTCATGGTGCCGTTTCCTAATGTTTTAGTCAAACCGACTACTGTAGGACCATGTCAAAGACGAGCGCAGTGATCTATATTATTTGAACCTTGCATACGAAAAAGTTTTTGAAAAGCATAATTGTCTTCATTGGTGCATCTAGCTGATGAAAACCCCATAATGCTATTAGCACCGTAGTTTTCAACAGAAGACTTCATACGAGAAGCAACAAAGTCATATGCCTCATCAAAACTAACCTCGACTAATTCGCCTTTCTTTGAAAAGACGCCGTCTTTTTTTCGCATAAGAGGCTTTGTTAATCTGCGTGGTGAATGCACATATTCCCAACCGTATAATCCCTTCAAACACAACTCGCCATCATTGACGTGATGATGTTTTGTTGGTTCAGCCTTGACGATTTTATTGTTTTCAACCAATAAATCTATATTGCAGCCAGTACCACAATATGGACACGTAGTTTGAAACTTTTTCATCTCTATCCTTTCTTAAAATATTCAATCTTAAATTTAATTATATGTCTTTTTTTTAATAATATAAATTTAATATTAAGAAATAAATATACTTTTAAATTTTATGGAAGAATGGTATCACAACTAAAAAATAAATACTGTCAGATAGATGACACTTTTCATTTTTTTTCAGAACACCTATTTTTAGGGATTTTATAGCATAAATCATAGATAAATACTCATTAATTTTACTTTCAGAAATCATACGATATGCTTTAGTAATTTTTAAAAAAAAAGGTTGAAAATGGAATCTAGCAGAATCAGAATAGATTCAATTGATCTTTCATCAATCCTCTCAAACGATGAATTCAAATCAATCCCGATTAAGAAATTTGTGAAAGGCAACATCGCTTATGACAATAAATTACTTACGTTATATGTTTTTAAAAGTGGAAAAGCTAAAGCTATTATTTATGAAAATGACGAAGAATTTATTTTATATTACCTCATTAAAGACAATATAATTATTCCTGAGGAGTCATGTGTTGTTGAATTTTTAGAAGACAGTGAAGTCTATTTAATTGACGCAGAAAAGTTCTCTCATTTTTTTAGAAACGAAAAATTTTCAACAGCGGTCATTTCATCTTTGAAACAGCGTGCAGTCATGGAAAGAAGAATTATTAAAAATCTTGTTTTCAAAAGTTGTAAAAATAAACTTGCTTCTTTTTTGCTTGAAGTTGCGATTGCACAAAATAATAATTTGGAGAATAATTCATCTATAACACTTAATCTATCCGTAAAAGAATTATCGACTTTTATTGGATCAAAACGTCAAACAGTGTCTACGGTATTTAATGAATTATTGAAAAAGAAGATATTAACCAAAAGAGATAATACACGCTACGCAATATCAAATCTAGCAAAACTCAAAGAATGGACATTGACAAATTAACGCAGAACAATTTACATGTAAAAAAAGTGAGCAAGCTTCTTGCTTACTCACTTCAAACACGTGATACTAAGAAGCAGGAATCGCCGCTTCAACTAATTTACAGAATTTCACCCCTTTGAGTCCTGCGATTTTTTGTGCAAAATCCTTCACTTCAGAAACTTTTCCTGTCACCATGATGGTTTCCAAGCAGTTTTCATGACTCACATGTACATGGGTGTTGCACATGATTTGAATTTTTGCATCGTGTTGAATCTCTAAGATTTTTTGAACAAGTTCATTTTGATGATGCGTGTAGATCATCGCAAGGACACCTATGACTTCACTGTTGTCATCTTGCCAATCATCCTTTACAATTTTTTCACGAATTAAATCACGGGTAAACTCGCTACGCGAAGCATACCCTTGAGCATCTACTTTTTTATCAAGTTCTTCTAAAAGCTTCTCAGGTAATGAAACGCTAAAACGAATAATTTTATCCATGTTTGATCCTTTTATTGCATTTGAATCTATTTTATTCATACTATTCTTTAAAAAGTTAAAGATAAAAATATTAATATTATTTTTGAAGTAATTTATATATCTGTCCGACACAAATTCCGCCATCATTGATAGCAATTTGTTGCGGGAAATAGAGCTTTTGTGTTGCTTGAGAGAGTATTTTTTCCATAAGCGTGCGATTTTGAAACACTCCACCTGAAAGCACTATTTTTAGGGGATAATGTCTTGTAATATCGCTTATAATATTTGCCATTGCATTCATAAATTTTGTTGCAATCACATGAGGTTCTCTATCCTGAAGCATTTCTGGGAAAATATGCAAATATTGCATAGTTTTATCGTCAAACTTGATGTCATAAGCTTCACTTATAGTAGAATCATACAGGCTTTCTAACCACAAACCGCTCTCACCGTCATAACTGACTTCATCATGCATACCACAAAGTACTGCAACAGCATCAAAAATTCTGCCCACGGAAGAACACCATGGAGCATTCACTTTTTTCATGTATATTTGTTTTAAACTGTGAAGCGTTTTTTCACTAAACAAAGTGAGTAAAAAAGAGTCTGCCTCGTCACCCATACTTTGCCATAGAAGGGATGCTAAAATTCGCTTGGTATCTTTAATACTAGCATCTCCGCCTAAAAGGAGAAAAGGCTCAAACGATGCTACTCTTTCATAACCTTCACGATCACACACGAAAAATTCTCCACCCCAGATAGTGCCATCTTCACCATAGCCTGTTCCATCCCACGCTATTCCTAGCACTTTTTCATCCAATTTGTGTTCACACATCGCTGAAAGAATATGTGCGTAATGGTGTTGAACTTGATGAAACGGTAAAGCTTGCCTTTTAGCCCATTGCGTTGAAGCATAATGAGGGTGCATATCGCCTACAATCACATCAATTTTTAAATTATAAAAGTGTGTAAAATCATCTATCATTTTTTCAAATAGCTTACACGTTGCAACATTGTCTAAATCACCAATATAAGGGCTAATAATCATTTGATGATTCAGATAAATGGCAATAGCATTTTTCTGATGAGCTCCTATGGCTAAAATCGTACGCTCATCGTTAAAATCAACTCGAAAGCTTTGGGGTGCTAGACCTCTGGAAGAGCGCATAATTAATGTCTCTTCACCGATAAATTGCATCACGCTATCATCACTTGAATGTACGATGTCTCGATTATAATCGAGATAATACTCAATGACATCACCTAATTTTCGTGTCAGTTCATCTGCGTCGCTGATAATAGGCTCTCCCGAACGATTGGCACTGGTTGCAACAATAGGGATAGATAAATGGTCAAACAACATTACATGTAAAGGCGTATAAGGTAAAAAAACCCCTAACCTATCGGTTTTTGGAGCCACCAATGGACTGATTTTGGAATGCTGTTTTTTGCGCTTCAATAAAACAATCGGACGCAATAGTGATGTAACACCCATTTCTTCATTTTGCGTCATTTCACATTCATTTTCAATCGCCCATTTATCTTTAAACATCACAGCAAAAGGTTTAGAGGGGCGATGCTTACGCTGGCGAAGCGACTTTACTGCTGCATCGTTAGTTGCATCGCATATGAGGTGAAATCCGCCCATACCTTTAAGAGCAACGATATGCCCTTTTAAAATCAGTTCTGCTAAATGCACAATGGCTTCATTGTTTGTAAATAATAGGTCGTTGTGAAGGTTACGAAGAAAAAGGGTAGGACCACATTTAGAACAACTGATAGGTTGCGCATGGTAACGACGATTCAGTGGATTTGTGTATTCGTTTTTACATGCATCGCACATCTCAAAAGGTTGCATAGAGGTGAAGGGACGATCATAAGGAACGGTTTTGATAATTGAGTAGCGAGGACCACAATTGGTACAATTGATAAAAAAGTAGTTATACCTACGATTTTTTGGGTCTCGTAGCTCGTTCAAACAATCATCGCACAACGACATGTCAGGCAAAACTAAAGACGATTTATTGTCACTAGCAACGCTGTGTACAATTTCAAAGGTGGTATCATTTTTACATGTAATACTCTTTTTATGCCATGTATCAATGCGAGCAAGAGGGGGTAATTCATCAAAAAGAGATTTTTCAAAAGAGGCTAACGCAAAAGATTCGCCTTCAATTTCAATATGCACACCAAGGGCGTTATTTAAAACAAAGCCACATAAATGATAACGTATAGCAAGAGTATAGATGAAGGGGCGAAAACCAACCCCCTGCACTATTCCTTCAATATCATACGAAAAGCGTTCTTTATCGATCAATAGGAAGTTCTTTATTGAAACAAATCGTATGATTTGGTTTGATATTTTTAATGACCAATTCACTCAAACGCTTATAGCCAAATAAAGAGCCTGCTAAAGCTATTTTTTCAGTGAGAAGATTTTCTTTATGCGCATCTGCCGTATCGGAGAGAAAATAAGCCAAGCTTTCCATTAAACCAAAGCTTAAAGTCGTATCATCTGTACCAGCGAGCTTATAACTCATTGCACTACGCATCAAGCGCACATAATCAAAATCTGAACTGAGTGCATCTTGTTTTTGAAGATAATAATCCATTCTTGGTCCTTTTTGACCACCAAAATCTTCAGCATTTTCAATTAATTGTTCTGCTGCATGGTCAAAATTATCACTTAATCCTAGAATTATAGCAACAATCTTCCATAAAGAATAGATACTTTGTGGTAAATGAGACGGGATGACACATGCAAGTGCTTTTGCATATATTTCTGGAAATTGTGCTTCAAAATTTTCGACCAAGCGAAGAGCAGACGGACTGCTTCGTTTGATTTCGGCAAAAAGCTCTTCAAAAGAAAGTGGTAGAGGAAATTCAACGAAATTAAGCATTCCATGCTCTTTTGAATAATGCATAATGCGATCAGAATGCGTTCGACTAAGATAAAAACAACTTGACGTTGTTTCAAAGAAGTGATGTTCTTGCATAATGGAAACAAATGCACCATGTGCTGGTTCTTCAAATTTATCAAGGCCTTGTTTCAATTGCTCTGAAGCATAGTCACTACCTTCAAGAATAACAATCTCACCATTTTCAAACACAGAAATCTGAAGAGGCGCTATAGCTGTTTCAGGCAAGGTCATTTTGTGCTCGGTATCAAATAAAGGCTTGGATGTTTTAAATAAAAAGAAAATACCCTGTTCAAAAAGAATTTTACTTAAATGATATAAGAAAAAATCATCTGACAACCGCATCGTAACGCGCGATGTTGGCAAGATACCTTTTTGAGCAAAAAAAGCATTCACTTTTAGACGAATGGCAGGTCGTTCAAGAGAGGCCAAGGCTTTAATCTCATTCTCTTTTATAACCACCATACGTTCAATAACCGATAAATCAGTCGCAATGATGTCAATTCCCTCTAAAGAAGGAAGAGAACTCAATAATTCAATTTGCCCAATCGTATAATGGCAATTTGATTTTTCTACCGTAATCGTTTTACCATCTTTAATTAACTCTGCAATCAATGCATAAAATTTTGCATATTCTTTAGCTTCATTGGCAGATGCAATATTTTCATTACCTTTAAATAAACTAACTTTTTTGGTACTCTTTTCTCTAAAAGGGCATTGATACAAAGGCGATTCTATGGAATCATGTAACGCCAAAATTTTAGGCGTAAAAATAACATCATGGGAACAAGATGGTAAAGTCTCATTTTGTGAAGGCATCGATTCTGCTACATAAACACTGGAAGATTTAAAGAAAATAGATAATGGTAAGGCGGTAGAAAGATAATCGGCAAAAGCGCCTAAGCGCTCTTCATCGGCTTGTGTATAGAGTGTAACAAGCGAATTTTCTTTAATAATTTTATGTGAAATACCAAAGTCTAATGCACTCTCTTTGAGAAGTTTTTCTAAGACACCATTTTGCGAAACATAATAAAATTCAAATGCTAAAATCATCGCTCCTCCAAACAGGACATATCTGCAATTTCTTGAATGGTGCAATCAGCAATTTTTTGATGACTAAATCCTAGTTCACCAAGATGTTTTAGTAAAACTTTTTCCATGACTTCGCTTCCTTTTAAAACAGCTGGAGTCATTTTCAATGTCGTTTCACTGACGACCTCTGGAATGATACCCACAATTTTAGTCGGAGGGCGGTCACCTACCAAATCCATCATACTGAGTGTTTGCAACATCTCAACTTCATGGACACTTCCTTGCCATGAAATAGAATTAGGAACATTTTCAAAATCAAAGAAATAGACATCACCGATTTCGCCATCGCTTGCATCAACGCAATCAAGAACAATGAGATAATCGTATTCAATGATAATAGGGATTAATCTTTCTGCTAGAGTGCCACCATCAATAAAGGTGAGCGTATGTTCAGATGAAGAAAACGCATATTTTTGTTCAACAAGGCGGCAAAGATGAACTCCGACGCCTTCGTCGGAGAACATAACATTGCCAATGCCTAAAATCAACACTTTCAAGCCAAAACTCGCTTAGTGTTTTTGGTCGTGTTTAATAAACTTATAACCACTGATAATCGCATCCATAGAACCCTCTTTACCCATAATAGAGTTAAAGATTGCCATATAGATATGAATTGGTAAGAATATTAAAATACCCCACATCGTAATATGATGAATTTCTCTTACCATTGCAAGACCGCCCATCATTGCTTCAATAGGACGCATATAGTCGTATAAGAACAGACCGATACCGCCACCTTGATACATATGAACATATAAAATAAGTCCTGTAATGCTAATTAAAAATACCATTGCATACAATCCCACATAAGCAATAAATTGAAGTGGGTTATATACACCTCTTAAATGTGGATGTTCTCCCATAAAGAGGTAGTATTTTAGTTGTTGAAACCATATTTTTGGACTGATAAAATCCAAAAAGGATACTCTTTCTTTCATACTTATTTTATCTATTAAAAAGAGATAAAGTTTAAAGAGTGTCACTGCAATTAGGACAAATCCAGCGATTTCATGCCACATTCTAAATTTTGCATTTAAGAAAAGCACAGGTTCATCTGATGCTTCAGGTACGATGAATACATAGGTCAAATAAAACCCTGTCACCGTCAATACAAAAATAGCGATTGCTCTAAGCCAGTGCGTCCAACGAAGCCCTGCTGAGAACTCAAATTCTACATTTCTTTTCATTGTTAGACTCCCTTTCGCTTTTAGCAAGATGCGCCGTTAACATTGACCTTATAACTGCTCATCTCATTGCCTTTTGTATCCATTACATGTACAGCACATGCTAAACATGGGTCATAAGAGTGGATGATTCTTACAATCTCAAGCGGTTGAGAAAGATCAGCGATTTTGAGACCAATTAATGATTCTTCATATGATCCTCTAACACCTTTGGCATCTTTTGGACTTGCATTCCATGTTGTTGGAACAACAGCTTGCCAGTTTTCGATAACACCATTTTTGATTTTAACCCAGTGACTAAGAACACCACGTGGTACGTTACCAATGTAGCGACCTTTGTACTCTTTGTTTTTATCAATTTTGTAACTGGTGTATGTTGAGTCATCAACTTTAAGGTTATTAATCAATGCCATAAATGCTTCTAAACCGTGGTCTGCAATAATTTTTGATTCAAGCATACGACATGCTGTACGGCCAAGTGTTGATGCCACTGCTGTAATAGGAAGTCCTGTATCTTTAAGGAATTGATTGACCGCAGCTTGGACACGTTTGTTACCAAGCGCATAGTTTACAACGATATTCGCCAATGGTCCTACTTGGTAAGGTTTGCCATCGTAACGTGGTGCTTTAACCCAAGTATATTTACCGTTTTCATCAATAACTTTTGTTGGAGCAAGAACGCCTTTATCATTAACGGTTTCAGCATCTTTGAAACCAGTATAGTTTGGCTCTTGTCTACCTTCATAAGGATGGTACGCTGCATTGTCTTTATACCAAGAGTGTGTTGCCTCTTCAGTAATTTTGCTCTCATCTAGTTGATCAACTTTGAAAGGTTTACCGGTAATAAGATTCACAACTTCCGCACCAGACATCATACCACTCTCAAAGAGGTACTCTTTTGCGTTCATTGGAAATTCTTTGTAGGTAAAGAGGTTAGCAACACCAAGTCCTGCAGTAACACTAGGTTCATTAGCATAGGCTTTACCTGCCATAACAAGGTCAGGATAATATGCACGATTGACAAATTCAGCAATCTCTTTGAATTTTGTCATATATTCACCTAAACGTGCTGGAGATTGGATATCCATAACACATGTAACACCACCAACGCTTAAGCTTTGTGGATGTGGTTGTTTTGCACCAAAAATTGCCATCATTTGAGCAGCTGTTCTTTGAATCTCAAGAGCTTTTAAGTAGTGAGAAACAGCAATGAGGTTTTGTTCTGGTGTTAATTTGTAAGTAGAGTGTCCCCAATACGCGTTAGCGAATGGTCCAAGGTGTCCTTTTTTAACGAATTCCGCTACTCTTTTTTGAGTCGCAACAAGGACGTCCGCACCACAGGCAATAGGAGCGTCTGTGTATTTAAATGCTTCTTCAGCAGCTTTATGTGGATCGGCTTTAAGAGCAGAAACAACGTCTACCCAGTCAAGTCCGTGAAGATGATAGAAATGAACAGGATGGTCATGTAAGAAAAGTGCCATGTTCATTAATGTTCTTACCAATTTAGCATTAAGTGGTGGCTCAATTCCTAGAGCATCTTCAACTGCCATAATACCAGCTTTATAGTGTGAGTATGTACAAACACCACAAATTCTTTGTGTCATAAAACCAGCATCTCTTGGGTCTCTTCCTTTTAAGATGGTTTCAATACCTCTCCATAGTGTTGAAGAAGAGTATGCTTCTTTGACAACGTTGTTATCATCCACAATAACTTCAACCCTTAAGTGACCTTCAATTCTTGTAATTGGATCGACTACGATTCTTTTACTCATTCTATTATCCTTCTATTATTCTTCAGTTTTTCCACTGCCCTTAACCGCAGCAATTGCTGCGTGAGCCGCAATACCTACTGCAGTAGCAGTGAGAAGTGCAACACCTACTTTATCAGCTGTTTTGTCTGCACCTTCGCCATATACTGTATGATAGAGTCTATCACCAAGAGGTTCTTCAAATGGTCCCATATTGTCCCAGAAACCTGGTTCTGAACAACCAATACAGCCGTGACCTGCTTGAACTGGCCAAGAAGTATGTTGGTTAAATCTCTCGCGTGAGCAGTTATTGAAGGTATAAGGACCTTTACAACCAACTTTGTAAAGACAGAAACCTTTTTTAGCACCTGCATCACCAAATTCTTGAACGAATTCGCCGGCATCAAAGTGACCACGTCTTTCACAAAGATCATGAATTCTAAGACCATAAGCCCATTTTGGACGATTGTAAGCATCTAATGCTGGAAGGGTTCCAAAAAGAATATAGTGTAGTACGTTACCCACAATATTTTTCTCACTTGGAGGACAGCCTGGAACATTAATAACTGGCTTATTCGTTACTTTGCTAAGAGGTTGAGCATTGGTTGGGTTTGGATATGCCGCTTGAATACCACCAAAGCTTGAACAAGAACCAATCGCAAAAATTGCAGCAGCAGCATCGGCTGCTTTTTGTGCACTTTTTTGACCTGTTTGTCCATGTGGTCCAACGGTTAAGAAGAACTCACTGCTACCTGCTGGAATACCGCCTTCAACCATTAAAATAAATTTACCTTTGTATTTCTCAATTGCACTCTCTAAGTTGTGCTCTGCTTGCCATCCACAAGCAGCCATCAATGTTTCATGATACTCCAATGAGATGTGATCAAAAATCAAACTATCAATGGTTGGAGCATCTGTTCTTAACAAACTCTCACTACAACCAGTACACTCTGCCATATGCAACCAAACGACTGGCAAACGATCTGTTAGTTCAGCAGCTTGAGCCATAAGTGGTGTAAATTCTGAAGGTAAAGACAACATAGCAGTAACACCTGCTGCCCACTTCATAAAATCTCTACGGCTGATACCATTTTCTTCCATCAGTGCCGTAATCGATTTTTCCTCCTTAATGCGGGGGAACTTCTCAAGATTGCTTAATCTCTCAGCAAGCCTTTCGTACAGTTTTGCGTGTTCCATCAGTTTCTCCTGTGTAAATTTTCCAAGATCAATTTAGATGGTCATTTAGGAAATAATTATTTACCTGAATGACTATTCATTTGGTATTAAATCAAAATATATTTCACAATATGCTACAACCGCACAACATTCAGTTTTATTTAATTTAAAATGGTAGAAATGTAACAAATAAAGAAGATAAAAAGTGTATTATATTAAAAATGGCTAAATTGTCACACCAAAAATAATGCAATTTACTGGGTTGTACACACCGAACAAACGTCAAAGCTTTTGACCACAAAATCGGCTTTGGTCAATGAATTTAGACCAAAAAGTGCTTTTTGTGTGACAGATAAATTTTCCGGTTCGCCATTTCCTAAATTCCAAACGGTTGGGGTGATAATATTGTAAGAAACAATGTTGCCTTGTTTCACACTAACATCATGAATCAAAGTGCCTCTTGGTGCTTCAACGATACCAATACCATGTGATGTTAAAGTATGAACATCTTTTTTGGGTGGAATGAATGAAGGTTCAGATAATGGTAAAGAGAACAAAAGATCGCGTGTTCGACTTAAAAGATGTGCGCATTCAACCACGCGCGCAACAACTCTTGTCAAAGCGGCATCTTTAAAACGACGGTGGAAATCACGTATAAGAGCTTCTTTGCCAACCATAAGTCGTGCTAAAGGCCCTACTTCAAAATAACTTTTTTTATACTGTGCACTTTTTGAGTATGTGTATCCAGTTTTGGCATCTTCAAAAAATGTATGGGCTAAACTTTCACTGACATAACGGACATCAGCACTTAAGACTGTTGTTTTTATCGCACGCAAGCTTCCCTCATAAAGAAAAGAGTCTCCAAGGGCTAAGAAACGATCAAAGCTACGTCCAGCTTGATCAAAGCCTAAAGACTGCATCGTTTCAATACCAAAATGCAAGGCAGAAGGCTCTGACATCACTTGCAAAGCTGAATCATACGTTAAAAATTCATCTAAGGACACGCCGTATAAATGCTCTTCACATATACTAATCACGTTGTCTAAGATATTACGGGCGAGAATGACATCGCTTTTAAGGGGATCACACGTTACGCCTCCTGGCATGACAAACGACCCATGAGGCCACTGCCCTGTAAAGATAGCTCCCATTTTAAGAATTTCCACGATTGCTTTTTGAATGTGAAACCATGTTTTATCTTTAAACGCGTTTCCAGAGTATGAAGCATCCAGCCCTCGTTTTAATTCAGGCACTATTGTAAAAAAATACCATTTAATATGATTGTGAATTTTTTCAGCGTTGAGTGCAATCTCTCGAATCATATGTGCTTTTTGGCTTACATGTAAAATTTCGCCAGCCGTTTGATAGCATGATTCTAAAGCTAAAACAGAGGCAATGGCATGAGAATGCGAGCAGATTCCACATACGCGTGGTGTTAAGGCTAAAGCATCTAATAATGGTCGTTTTTTAAGTATCTCTTCAATGCCGCGATAATTCACAAATTTCATTTTTGAAAACGTGATACGCTCATTCTCCCATTCCAGCTCTAATGTCGCTTCACCTTCAATACGCTCAACAATCTCTTTAGTTATCTTCATCAATCAGCTTCTTTTCAAGTCGTTCAATTTTAAAACTTTTGGCAATACCTGCTAATGTGTAGTAAGCCCGTTTACTAATACCAAAAGGGGTTTGAGGCAGTGACATGTTTTTTTGTGTTTCATACAAAGCACGTCTTGGAAAATCAAATTCGGTGCACCCAAGGCACGGCGAGCCTGCTCTGGTTTTTGAGCTAATCCCATTCCACAAAATTTTATTGCAATTTGCGTGTGTCACTGGGCCTAAGCAACCATGCTCATAATACAGACATCCCTCTTTTTCGCCTACTTGTTTGCTATCGACTTTCCACTCAAAGTATTCATTGCGAAGGCAACCATGATGCACTAAGTAGGCAAAAATTTCTTTGGGACGTAAAAATTCATCTAAAGCAACATGCCTCTTTTCATGCAGAGCAAAAAGCGTTTCAACAAGCCAGCGTGGATGAACAGGACATCCTGGGATATTAATGACCTTCGGTTGTTGCTGCCAATAACCGCCCTTTTCTTTGCCATTAAAAAGTGCTCCTGTAATTTTAGTACTGTCTTTCAGTCTAAAGACACCGCCAAAACTAGCACAACTTCCTGCACAAATGATATATTTAGCGCGAGAAGCAAGATTGTCTAAAACCTCTTTAAACGGATGAGAAAATTTCACTAAAATATCTTCATCCTTGCTCAGTGCTCCTTCTAAAATGAGAAAATCAAAAGGCGTATCCTTTTTTAGAATTGACTCAAAGGAGACATCACTGTAAAGCAGTGGATGGTACACCATCTCAAAAGAAGCAGAAAAGCTTTCCATATACGGATAATTCAAAAAAGAGTGGCTATTGCCATTACATGTAAGGCCTTGAAGCCAAACAATCGATGATTTTTTAGTTTTCACTGTTTTTAAGGGCATTATAGATATTAAGGGCAATATCATCAATATACTGGGTCAAGTCTTTGTCTAAAACACCCTCACCACTTAAAAAAACAAATCCGCCAAGATAACCCATAAAAAGTCCAAAAGCGGAAAAAAAGTCTTGATTGCGAAGCTCACCTCTGGCCACGCCTTCTTCAAAAAAAATCATTAGCTCTGTCACAAAGGCAGAAACACACAACATTCCTTCACAGCCTTCTTTGAAAACCTCTTTATTGGCAAGGTAAACACGTAAGAAGTAATTAATATGTTGGGGTTTATGTGATGCCATTTCAAAATAAACTGCAACAATTTTACGAATCTTTTCTTTTGTATCACAGTTTTCTTCATTCACTTTACGAATTTCATTTCCCAAAATATCCGATGAATATTTGATGATTTCTTTGGCTAATATCTCTTTGGATGAAAAATAATTATAAATATTTCCGACACTCATCCCCATCGCTTTGGCGATATCTGGGATTGTCGTCGCATAAAACCCTTGCGTTGAAAAAAGCAACAAAGCTGCGTCTAAAATCTTTTCACTTTTTTTAATTTTTTTGTCCACTGATTCTTCCCTTAAAAAAACACTCTTTTTTCATTGTACCATTTTTGTAAATATTTATTTAAAATCTTCGACTATAATGATGGGGTATAAACACTTAAGGAGTACAAATTGTTACTTATGAAACTTTCATCAGAAGAAAAGTTTGCTTTTTTACAACTCACACAATATATCGCCAAACTTGATGGAGAATATGGTCCAAAAGAGCGTGAAGTTATCGAAGAATACTGTACGGAGATGGGAATAGAGAACCACGATATCAACACAGAACAGTTTGATTTAGAAGAGAATTTAAAGACGTTTAAAACAACAAAAAGCCAAAAAATTGTTTTGCTTTCCCTGATGGTTTTGGTGCATATTGACGATGCATTTGGACTTTATGAGCATAAAGTTATCAACAAAATAGCCCAAGCTTTTTTTATTAGCGAGAAAGAGTTACACTTTTTTTCAATGTGGGGAAAAGCAGGTTCTGCACTGTATGAACAGGCACTTTTATTGACAAGTAACTAAAGAGTACTGGGTTTTCCCAGCACTCTTAATGTGTCGCTACTTAACGTATTTTTTTGCTTCGTTTCTCTTCGAGTAATTTACCTTTTAATATCTTCTTACCATCTTCAACGCCGGGTTGGTCATACGCATTGACATCCATCATTTGACCGACAATAGACGTTAAAAGTTCATAATAATAAATCAATTTACCAATATTTTCTTCATCTATATGTTGCACAGTAATCGTATCGACTGGAATGTCTTTTTTATCTAAGAGTGCTTCAATAGTAGAATCTGCTTGCATATTGATTAGGTCGCAAAAAGCAATCCCGTTCATCAAGTCTAAATCTTCAAGCTCTTTGAGGGTAATGGAAGGAATTTTAATCTTGTCGTCAAAATTTTCAATTTTAAGCACCGTGACGCTCTTATCGCGAAGGCCTTCAACAATAAGCTGTAAGAAAGAGTGTTGATCTTTTGGACCAATAAGCCCCACCGGTGTTAAACCGACGTTAAAGCTACTGTGGCGTTGTTTTTTACCTAAACTCTCACCCCAAAGTTGAACATACCAATCGGTAAAATAGTCCAAACTCTCTGAATAAGCAAACAACGTATTGATATTATAATTCATTGAATTTTTAGCGTAGTAGGTTGCTTTTTTCAGCAATGTCTCTTTAATATAACCGTCTTCAAAAAAACTTTGCTTAATGGCTTTAGCACCATCTAAAAGGCGTTGGACATCCACACCTGCTAATAAAAGCGGTGCCAGACCTGCTGCACTTAAAACAGAGTAACGACCACCTACATTTACAGGAATATGAAGGACAAATGAGTTGAGTGATTTAGCATGGGCTTCAAGTTTTGAACCATCATCGGTTACAAAGGTAAAGCGATAATCAAGGGCTATCTCTTTTTGTTTGAGAAGAGCCAAAATGTATTTATACACAGAAATCGTTTCAATCGTACTTCCTGATTTGCTGATGACAAAAAAATGTGCATTTTTAATGTCGATTCGATTGAGTGTTGAGCGAATCGATGCAGGATCGGTACTTTCAAAAAAATGAAGTCTTTTATCAAAATCACGAATCCCTTGCAAGGCTCTAAAAATTGCTTTAGGTCCTAGTGAACTACCACCAATACCAATAATAACGATGTCTTTAATCGCTTCATAGTCATTTTTTGATTTAAACGCTTCTAAATAATCTCCAAGATAACTAATATCTTGTTCTGGCAACGTATAATAACCAATGCTGTTTTGTTCCGCAACGATTTTATCAAAGATGCCCTCTTCGACTTTAATATTAAAATAAAGCGAGTTTTTCAAACTGTTCCTCCATCAGAATAAGTAAAGCGATATTACTACGAAGAATCTTAAAGAAAGCCAAACAAAATGGGATTTTTGTTATAGTATTAAGAATAATCAAAGTCCCTTAGGAGCGTTATGTTTTTACCTACAACCAAAGAAGAGATGCAAAAGTATGGATGGGAGCAATGCGATGTGATCTTAATCACATCCGATGCGTATATTGATAGCCCATATATGGGTGTTTCTGTTGTAGGGCGCGTCTTAGAAAAAGCGGGCTATAAAGTGGGCATTATTGCCCAACCTGATGTTAAAAGCGGTATCGACATTACACGCCTTGGTGAACCAAAGCTTTTTTGGGGTGTGAGCGGTGGAAGCGTGGATTCGATGGTGTCCAACTACACAGCTACCAAAAAATTTAGAAACAGCGATGATTATACCGCTGGTGGCATTAATAACAAGCGACCAGATCGTGCTAGCTTAGTGTATACCAACCTCATTCGCCAACATTTTAAAAACACCGTGCCTATAATGTTAGGTGGCATAGAAGCGAGTCTTAGACGTGTCAGCCATTATGATTTTTGGTCCAATAATATACGAAAACCGATTCTCTTTGATGCCAAAGCGGATTATTTACTTTACGGTATGAGTGACCACAGTGTCGTTGAATTTGCTAATGCGTTAAAACAAGGGATTGAACCTTTACATGTAAAAGGGCTGTGCTATATTGCTAAAGCGGCAAAAGAGACCTATATCCAGCTTCCAAGTCATCAAGAAGTCGTTGCGGATAAACTCAGATTTATGGATATGTTTAACGCATTTTATCACAACAATGACCCTATTTCTGCACGTGGACTGTGCCAACAAGTCGATTCGCGTTACCTCATCCAAAATCCTCCGGCACCTTACCTTACAACAGAAGAGATGGATGAAGTAAGTCGCTTGCCGTTTATGAGAGATGCGCATCCGTATTATAAAAAAGATGGTGCTATTAAAGCGCTTGAAACCATCAAATTTTCTATTAACACGCATCAAGGCTGTTATGGAGAGTGTAGTTTTTGTGCTATTAGTGTGCATCAAGGAAGAACCATTCGGTCTCGCTCAGAACAGTCTATTATTGACGAAGCTAAATTGTTTACAACCTATAAAGATTTTAAAGGCATCATTTCTGATTTGGGTGGGCCCACGGCAAATATGTACGGTTATGAATGCCATAAAAAAGTGACCAAAGGAACGTGTGAAGATAAGAGTTGCATGTTTCCCAAACTGTGTCGCGCGTTAAAGCCAACGCATAAAAAGCAGATTGATTTACTGCGTAAAATCAGAGCACTTCCTGGCATTAAAAAAGCGTTTGTCGCTTCGGGAATTCGGTATGACCTTATCAGTGAAGATAAAGCGTATGGATATGAATACCTCAAAGAAATCGTAGAGCACCACTTAAGCGGTCAAATGAAAATCGCACCGGAACATATTGATGATGAGATATTAGCACTTATGGGAAAACCCGGTAAAGACGCTTTGGTCGATTTTAAAGCGCTTTTTGACAAACTAAGTCGCGAATCAGGCAAAAAGCAGTTTCTAACCTATTATCTTATTGCCGCACACCCCGGTTGCGAAGAGCGTCATATGCATTCTCTTAAAAACTTTGCAAGCTCGGTTTTAAAAATCAATCCTGAACAAGCGCAGATTTTTACACCGACACCTTCAACCTATGCGACACTGATGTACTATACAGGCCTTCATCCTATCACACGTAAGCCTATTTTTGTCGAAAAAGATATGCACAAAAAAGAGCGACAAAAAGAGATTGTTGTGGCAAAAGAACGTAAATTCCACAGTGGTTTTGACAGTTAATTTAGCTATATTGAGGTAGAATAGATTATCGTTTAAAAACAAAGGTTTCTCATGGATACGCTTGTTTTTCAAAATGTCATTATTGCGATTGCGTTGGGGCTTTTAGTCGGATTACAACGTGAAATGCATCTTATCTATGCCAATCGGCAAAAAGATTTTGGAGGAGCAAGAACCTTTGCTCTGATTAGCCTCAGTGGCTACCTCTGTGCTTGGCTCAATCACTCAATTACATTTTTCTTACCCATAGCGACTATGGTTTTAGGTGCGTTTTTAATCAGTGCTTACGTGCTCAATCGAACCCCCAATGAAACGGGAATGACGACAGAGTTTTCTGCCTTCGCTATTTTTTTAATTGGTGCATTGCTTGCGTATGAAAGAGCCATGTTAGCGGTGTTTATTACGATTAGTATTTTATTTGTCTTAAATCTTAAAGAAAAAATACAAGCGTATGAGAAAATCATTGCCAAACAAGAGCTCAGTGCTGCCATTTTGTTTTTAACCATGAGTTTGGTCATTTTGCCAATGGTTCCCAATAAAACACTTGACCCTTGGGGTTATTTTAACCTTTATCAAATTGGGCTCATGGTGGTTTTAGTCGCGGGAATCTCATTTCTAGGCTATATTGCGGTTCGCATTGTTGGTATCAAACATGGCATTGGACTGATGGGGCTTTTTGGCGGCATCGTCTCTTCCACGGCAGTCACACTGAGTCTGAGCAGGCGGTCGCATGAAAGTCCACTTCTTACCAAAAATTTAGCCATCGGCATTAATCTTGCTTGTTCCATTATGCTCTTACGCCTCTTGATTGAAATGTATGTTCTCTACCCTGCCCTTGCCACACGTATTATTTTACCAACGCTCGGTGCTTCTTTGGTGGGGTATCTTTTCTTAGGCTATTTATACGTGACTTCGCGTAAAGAGACGATTGTGCAAACTACGGTGTTTAAAAATCCTTTTCGTTTGAGTGAAGCATTATTGCTTGGATTATTGTTTGGTGCAGTTTTAGCACTGATTCAATTCTTCCATACGCATTTTGGCAATTCAGGTGTTTATGTGGTCTCTTTTATCTCTGGACTTGCAGATACTGACGCTATTGCTTTATCACTGGCGGCACTGGCACACAATGAACTTGCACATGAAACGGCTTTACGGGCTTTGATACTTGCAATGTTTGCCAATTCATTTATCAAATTTGGTATCACACTATTTTTAGGTAATGCCTCACTTGCACGCTATGTTGGAATCTATCTGGCACTAAATATGATAACATTTGCAAGTCTCTATTTTTATTTTTAACATTAATAAGGTGATAGTATGAGTGTTTTAATGGAATTTAGTATGTTTCCTCTTGAAGGAAGCGGAAGCAAAAGTGCGTATGTTGCTAAAATCGTTGAGATGATTTCTCAAAGTGGATATGCTTACAAACTCACACCCATGAGCACGGTTGTTGAAACTCCTAGCATGCAAGAAGCATTGAGTCTTGTGGAAAATGCTTACAATTGTTTGGATGAGTGCGAGCGTGTGTATGCGTGCTTGAAGTTTGATATACGTAAAAACAGAGAAGATGGCATGCATCAAAAAATCGAATCCGTCCAGCAAAAACTCGACTGCTTAATTACTATCTAAAGAAAAGTCTGTTTCATCCGATTTTGTTTCAAATAGTGATTATAGAAGGGGGCTTACTATGGCAACTATTGGAGCAAGTAGTGCTAGCAATAATGCTTTTGGCTTTTCATTACAAACGAGTAGTGGTGATGTGATTAATCTTAGTATGTACGATACGCGAACAACCGATATTTCACAAGAAACGAATGGCAATACTCGCACAACCACACTCTCACTTTCGCACGCGTATGGCTACAATTTTCAGTATCAAGGTGATGGTATTGATGCGAATGATCAAAAAGAGATTGATGAGGCGATGAAAGCGATTCAACCGATGATGGATAAATACCTTCAAAGCGTTAAGGAGAGTGCAACGAATCAAGCGCAAATCACCAATTCTGCTTTTGACATCAGTTCAAAATTGCCAACAACAACCAATCCTAATACACAAAATTATATCAATGATTCGGTGCTTAAGACATTAGATAAAGTTCTCTCCAAAGCACAACATCAAAATGAAAAAACACTCAATGAAGCACAAAAACTCTTTGATGCTTTTTTGAAACAACATAAGGGATTTAATCTTTACATGTAAAGATTTAGCAACACTCCATTTCAGCTTGTTCCATCAAGGTGATTCCTTTTTCAAAATCATACTCTTCAAAAAGCGCACTCAGATAAAACACATGCGAACAGATATGGTATAAAATGTCTTTAGAATCTTTCTGCGCAAACACCTCTTTATAATTTTGAGGAATGAGTGTTTCAAAGCGTACCCACAGCTCATTTTTCGCTTCAGGATAGAGCGCGAAGAGTTCATACATCGCATCTAAAACGAGTATAGCATTTTCATAACAGTCAATATTGGCAAATGAAACATAACGATCACGTGCTTCGTGTGTCATAATTTTCCTTTCTAACATAAATCAATGCTCTATCTCACCATTTATAGGAGAGGAATAGATTTTGAAAACATTATGACGTAAAATGAAAACAAAGTATTTGACGAAAGATGCCTAAAATTTGATAAATTGCGTCAATTTTATACATTCGCGCAAAAAAGAACGTTTCAGATACACAGTATAATAAAGAGGATTCATTCTAAGGGGACTTTGTGGAACATGTTTCTGCTGTAACATTGCATTATATTTTAAACGTTTTAGAATCGCGTTATCAGATTAATACACACGCTCTTTTAGATGAACTTGACATTAACGCAGACATCTTTTTAGAAGAAAACAGTTACGTGCCAAGTGAGAAGGTCAAAACACTCTTTTATAAAGCAGCCACACTTTGCCAAGACCCTTGCCTCGCTCTCAATCTAGGAGCTACCTCTTCTTCTGAGTCTTTAGGGTTGCTTGGTTACATGCTTTCAAACAGTGCGACCATTGAACAGATGCTCAAAAAACTCTGCAATTTTTCAATTCTCATCGGCAAAAATCTTCAATTTTCACTTAGCAACGAAGGGGCTGTATCGAAACTGCTTTTTACCATCAGCGATAATCCGTTGATTCCTATACCGCGTCATCAAGTTGAAATACACTTAAGTGCCATTATCACCCTCATGCGCCAACTGTGCGGCAAAAATATTGTTCCAAAGCGTGCTGATTTTCAGTATGACCTAGTTACGATTCGAGAGCCTTACACACAGCTTTTTGGTGAGAATTTACACTTTAATGCGTATGAAAATGCTCTTTTTATTTCAGAAAATGACTTAGCCATTCCTTTAAAAAACGCATATCCTGGGTTATTAAAATACTTTGAATCCCAAGCACAAAAGATTGTCGAAAATTTCTACGATACCAGTTGGAACAGCAAAGTCAGCAAATTAATATTACTTCGATTAGGCAATGAAGCTGTTGATATTGATACGCTTGCCAAAAGCCTTCATCTCACAACCAGAACCTTGCAAACCTACCTTAAGCAAGAAGGCTTTAGCTACTCAAAACTCATCGAAAATGTAAGGAAGAAATTGGCACTCTATTATTTGCACAATTACTCAATAGACATTGGCACTATCGCTTTATACTTAGGCTACAATGATTTAAGTAGTTTTACACGCAGTTTTAAACAGTGGAACAATCTCTCACCACAGCAGTACCGAAATAACCTACCCTTTAATACAGGACATGCGGCTATCCAATAAAGCGATTTTCACCTGCAAGCTATCTTCGCCCTTTAAAGGCTTAAATATCCTTGCACTCTCAATACACACCATCTTTTGATAGTCATCTTCTTGCATATCGCGTAATGTTTCAGAACCCTCTTTCCATGGATTCCAAATCACAACATCGCTGTGATTGGTATGCGAAATCAGTACCGTTCGCTCAGGCTCAATCAGCCGTGTTTGAGCTTCTGGTTTCGTATAGATGCGGTCAATCGCACCGTTTACATGTAAAACGTCATCGGCACTTACACACAATTTTCCCGCTTGCAAAGCATCCTGATACGAATCTTCAAGTCCTGAGATAAGGACATCGCGGATGCTTTTACATGTAAAGTATGAATGCAAGGCGCCTGTGGTTTCTTGATGTGATTTTACATGTAACGCTATGTTTACCGTTTGCCATAAATTCATCTCTAAACGTGCATGAAACGCATGAGGCCATATTTCGCGTGTCGCGTCTGAATCGTTGAGTTCAAACACCAGATAAACGCCTTTTTCGCTCTCCTGAAACGTTTGCAGCGTCCACTCCATAATGCGAGCAAAACCGTGAGAGGGAACACCCCTGCGAGCAAACCACGGCCAACAGATGGGAATGCCTCCACGAAAAGGCTTCCCTTTTTCAAACGTTGAAAGAGCGGAAAACCATAAAAGCGGTTCACCATTTTTAGGCTGAAAGTGGATAAGCTGTGCGCCTTGGCGTAAAATAATCGCATCAAACAAAGGGTGATTAACGTGAAAAAACAGTTCGTTCATGAAAGTCTCTGTACTGGGATGAGGATGGTTAGTGGAAACTCTCTACCAGTTTTCCAACCAGTAAATTCCACCCATCTACCAGTACAAAAATCAGCAGTTTAAATGGCAACGAAATCATAACAGGTGGAAGCATCATCATACCCATACTCATCAAAACGGAACTGACGACCATGTCAATAACGAGAAATGGCAGATACAGTAAAAAACCTATCTCAAAAGAGGTTTTAAGCTCACTGATCATAAACGCTGGAATGGCAACGGTTAAAGGAACATCTTCTATATTTTTTGGATTTTCAAGATGGCGAATGCGAAAGAAAAGCGCTAAATCTTTTTCTCTGGTATTGCGAATCATGAACGCTTTAAACGGAGCCGCACCTTTTTCAAAGGCTTCTTGATACCCCATTTTTTCTTCCAAATAAGGCTTCACGGCAACATCATAAGACTCTTTTGCCACAGGTTCCATAATAAAAAAGGTTAATATCATCGCCAAAGAGACCAAAATTTGGGAAGGTGGCATTTGCTGTGTACCAAGGGCTTGTCGTAAAAAAGAGAAAACAATGGTCAAACGAAGGAAGCTGGTCATCACAAAAATGAGGGATGGCGCTAAAACCAAGATGGTTAAAACAACCATAAGATTGAGGCTGGTGACGAGCTGCTGAGGCGAGCTAGGCGCGCTTAAAGAGAGGTTTACCGTTGGGATGGTGTCGGCACCAAAGGCAAGCGGTGTCATACAAACCAATAGTAAAAGGAAGATTCTCTTAAAGCTTTTCAAATGTTGTCCTCGTAATGTATTGCATGATTTTAGTTGTTTTTGCGTTAAAAACGTTTTAATCTTTAAACAATTTTTCGTTAAAATAAAAACAATCTAACGCTTAGGAAACACTTCTTATGAATATTTCAATCGCAATTATGGCGGCAGGTCTTGGCACGCGCATGAAATCCCCTCTTCCAAAAGTTCTCCATACCATCAGTGGTTTTGAGATGCTTTATCACATTATTAAAGAGGCGCAAAAAATCAGCGACGATATTCATGTCATTTTGTACCATCAAGCAGACCTTGTTCAAGAAAAGATGAATCGTTATTTTGACAATATCCACTATATCATACAAGACCATCAAAACTTCCCAGGTACGGGTGGAGCGATTAAAAGTGTCACTCCCAAATACGACCACCTTTTAGTGTTAAGCGGTGACATGCCTCTTTTAGAAGCGCCTGATATGCAAAATTTTACATATATTGATGCCGATGTTGTCATGAGCAGTTTTACATGTAAAGAGCCTTTTGGCTACGGTAGGGTCATTATGGACGATGAACATAACGTGGAAAAAATCGTTGAAGAAAAAGATGCCAACGAAGATGAAAAGTGTGTCAATGCCGTTAATGCAGGCGTTTACTTCTTTAAAACAGCATTTTTACACGAATACTTACCAAAGCTCTCCAACAACAATAACCAAAAAGAGTACTATCTAACGGATTTAGTCGGACTTGCCTATGCCAACGATAAAAAAGTCAAAGCGCTTTTCGTCGATGAAGAGACTTTTATGGGCGTTAATTCCAAATACCATCTCTCTTTAGCAGAAGAGCTGATGCAAAATCGTATCAAACGTCGTTTTATGGAACAAGGTGTCATTATGCGCCTTCCAAGTACCATCTACATTGAAGCCGATGTTCAAATGTTTGGCGAATGTATTCTTGAAAATGGTGTCACCCTTCTTAAAGGCACTGTTTTAGAAAATGCACACATCAAAGCGCATTCCGTGATTGAAAAAAGTACCATTAAAAACTCCGATATTGGACCAATGGCACGTATCCGCCCTGATTCGATGATTGAAGGTACACACATCGGTAACTTTGTCGAAGTTAAAAAATCAACCCTCAAAGGCGTCAAAGCAGGTCACTTAAGTTATCTAGGTGATGCGGTGATTGATGAGGGAACCAATATCGGGTGTGGAACCATTACATGTAATTATGACGGCAAACGAAAATACCAAACCATCATCGGTAAAAATGTCTTTGTCGGTAGCGATACACAGCTTGTTGCCCCTGTGAGCATTAGCGATGACGTCATCATTGCTTCAGGAACCACCATCACAAAAGATATCCCCAAAGGCGCTTTAGCCATCAACCGAGCACCGCTCAAAATCGTTGAGGGGTTCTTTTACAAATTTTTTGGGAAAAAAGATGCATAACACCACTTTGCTTGCTGGCAAAAAAATCTTGCTTGGCGTGACGGGAAGTATTGCAATTTATAAAGCGTTAGAGCTGATTCGCCTGTTTGTTAAAGCGGGCGCTGAAGTCAAAGTGGTGATGAGCGAAGATGCCAAACGCTTTATCACGCCACTCACCTTTGAGGCGATTAGCCAAAACAAAGTGTTGCATAGCGATACTGAATCATGGAGCGAAGGACTCAGTCACATTCATACCGGAAAATGGGCCGATATTTTTCTGATCGCTCCTGCATCGGCAAATACTATCAATAAATTAGCCCACGGTATCGCTGATAATCTTTTAACCCAATGCGCCATTGCCTTTAATAAGCCTCTTTTGATTGCGCCTTCGGCCAATACCAACATGATGCTCAATTCCATCACACAAGAGAGTTTGCATACACTCGATGCTCTGGGCTACACGATTATTCAACCCCAATCAAAACTACTCGCATGTAACGATGAAGGTGTGGGAGCATTGGCGGATGTAGAAGATATTTTTTACATCTGTGCGCGCGTTTTATTGGAAGAGCCTTTTTGGTCGAACCGTGATGTCATCATCACCGGTGGCGGTACGATGGAAAAAATTGATGACGTCAGATGCCTCACCAATTTTTCGAGTGGGAAACAAGCCTCAGCACTTGCGCTGTGCCTTTATCTCAAAGGTGCTAATGTGACTCTTATCAGCAGTGCAGAAACGCCGCATTTACCTGAGCTCAATGTTTTACATGTAAAAAGTTCGCACGACCTGCAAATAGCGCTTTTGACACAAATGCAACACCACCAAAGTGTAGAAAAAACACCATATCTATTCATGGCAGCCGCAGTAAGCGATTATGTCCCTTTGCAAACGCATAATGGAAAATTAAAAAAAGAAGAACTTGGTGAACACTACACGTTAGAGCTAAAACAAAACGTTGATATTCTTGCCTCACTGGAGAAAAAAGAGTTCAAAGTTATTGGCTTTAAAGCCGAACTGGATGAAGAACATGCACTTAGTAATGCACAAAACATGCTTAAGAAGAAGCATCTTGATGCCGTGTGTTTGAATATTTTAAAAGAAGAGAACAGTTTTGGCAGCCTTCGTAATGAAGTCCATTTTCTTACAGCAACCAACAGCTTGCTCTTTCCGCTTTCAAGTAAATTTGAGATTGCAGAGCACATCGTCAATCAGTGTCAGTTTCTATGATATCCACCCTTCAAAAACTCTCAGGCATTTCGCAAGATATTGCACATACCAGCAGTTCTAGTATCAATTTCAATGCCAACTTACCGGTGAGTATCGAAGTGCTTCGAAAAATAGACCCGCTTCGGTATCGCCTAAAAATTGGACGCAAAGAGCTGGTCACCAAAAGTCAAAAAAGTCTTGAAGAAGGGCAAAAATACTGGGCAAATTTTTCGGAAACAAAAGGGGGAATTTTAACGATTTCACATTTGTGGAGACAACCTGAACTGTTTGTTTCTGAAACGTTTTTCATGCCCCAAGCTTTTGAAAGTTTTATACAAAAAAATGGTTTTAGCTACGATAGTTTCAAAGCATTTTTAATCAATCATCTCGCTGAGACCACGACATCAAAAGAGCTTTTCATCACTTACAGTTATATGCTTTTAGCCCTTTCAAAAATGATTATTCATCTTCCTTTTTTACAGGATGGGAAAAAACTGTTGGTTCAATTTCAACAAGAAGCAACTGAGAAGTTTTTATTTTATATCGCACTGGAACATTTAGGTCCTATGAAAGGTTATATCCTTAATAATGAGCTTTTTTTAGAGGTTATGTATGACAAAAGTTTTGCTTATTTACAAAAAGAGCAAGCAAAATTGGGTATGATTACGCATTTGTCGCTTCAAAAAGAGATTAAACCTCTTTTTGATAAAAGTGATGTGATGCTTGATATTAAAGGATAAACACGTATGGTGATGGTTTTAGTGATACTCTTAGGATTGTGCATTGGCTCATTTTTAAATGTTGCTATTCTACGCATACCTAAAAAAGAGAGCATTCATCTACCCGCCTCGCATTGTCCTTCGTGTATGCATCCATTAAAATGGTATCACAATATTCCCGTACTCTCATGGCTGATGCTTCGTGGTAAATGCGCTTTTTGCCAGAGTGCTATTTCCATGCAGTACCCTTTGATTGAGCTTTTGAGCGCTCTTTTATTTGCCGTAGCGTATTTGCGTCTTGGTAATCTGAGCCAAGCGCTTCTATTGGGTTGGGTTTTTGCGTTATTGTTAGCCCTTAGCCTCATTGACCTTCGCTATAAAGCTGTTCCTGATATACTCAGTTTACCTGCACTTTTTCTTGCCTTTTGCACCCATCAACCATTAGCGTCACTGCAAAATGGTCTGTTATTTATGGGTGGTTTTACCCTCCTTCGGTTTTGTGTCTCAGCACTAACCAAAAGAGAGGCTATGGGAGAAGCAGATAGTATTATCGCGGGTATCATTGGAGCCATATTGGGAATTAAATTGGGTTTTATTGCCATCTATTGTGCCGCACTTTTGGCATTGGTTGGATTTATCGTTGTGAAAAAACGCAAGTATGAATTGCCTTTTATCCCTTTTTTAGCACTGGGGCTTTTTATCACATGGTTTTTTGATCAACACATTTTACATGTAATGGAATATATCTATGAATAGAGTTAGTCACTATCTGTTAAAACATTTTTTAGAGCTTTTTAGTTCACTTTTTTTCATTCTCTTTTTTATCACCTCTGTTGTCTTTTTTATCAAGATTACGGCGCTAACGGCTATTATTAAAATGGACTTCTTGGAGTTAGGAACACTGTATATCTATCTGTTGCCTAAAACATTGGTGTACACTCTGCCCATTACATTTTTTATCGCTTTATGCATCACGCTTTTTAATTTATCCAAAGAAAATGAGACCATTGTTTTGTTTACGCTCGGCTATAATCCTAAAAAGATAGCTCAACTTTTTCTCACTCTCTCAACGTTGCTCTCAGCACTTTTGATTATCGACATTCTTATTTTAGTGCCTATTTCAAAACAACTCAATACCAATTTTATTGAGTATAAAAAAGCCGAAGCTAAATTTAACATCAAAGCGAATGAATTTGGTCAAAAATTTTCCAATTGGCTTGTCTATATTGAACAAAACAGTAACCACAAATCTTACAGTGGCGTTACGTTGTATCAACCACCTGCTGCAAAAGAGACCGAAAAACTAATTGTCGCACACAATGCCGTCATCGACAATGACGAAGGCATTTTACGCCTCAATCTGGAGCAAGGTAAGATTTTTGAGTTTGCAAAAGATGAAATTGACCAAACCGATTTTGAGACAATGCATATTAACTCTCAGCCTAAAACGGCTATTGGAGCAATGCAAAGTGTTAAAGAGTATTGGAAGGGTGTGTATGTTGATACAAAACGCTCATACGACCTTGCTTTTTTCCTTCTAATCGCTCTTTTTCCTATGGCTTCGACCTTCATAGCACTTAGCATTGGCATCGTCACATACCGTTATAATAAAGGAAGCATTTATGTGGAAATGTTTGCAACCATTGCCATCTATTTAATCCTCGCACAATTCCTTTCAACATGGCATCCACAAAGCGCACCGCTGGTAGTCTTTTTAATGACATTTTTAGTGGCATACCGCATTTATCAAAAACGTATACGAGCCGTATTTTAAGTACTATGCGTGTTAAAATCACACTCAGTTATGATGGAAGCTCGTTTAATGGCTTCCAGATTCAAAAGCATGAACATACCGGCAATCAAAGCGTTGCAGGGAAGATTACACAGGCTCTCCACCGTGTTAATATCCACTCGCCCCTTGTAGGAAGTGGTCGCACCGATACGGGTGTACATGCGTTGCATCAAGTCATCCACGTTGATATTCCCTCGTTTTGGACAGACCTTTCCAAATTAAGAACACATCTGAATGGCTTTTTGTTTCCGCATATCTTTATTCACACTATTTCGCCTGTTTCACCATCTTTTCATGCACGTTTTGATGCTAAAAAAAGACTGTATCGCTATGTACTGTACGATGGTGTTTACCAACCTTTTTTCGCCAATTATGCTTTACATGTAAAACCTTTAGAGGTACACCTTCTCAACCAATATGCAAAACGCTTTGAGGGATTCCACAACTTTGAGTATTTTAAAAAAACGGGTGGAGGAGCCACGAAAGACGAGCGTACGATTTTTAAGGCGGGTGCGTATCGTCATAAAAATTGGATCGTTATCTATTTCGCAGGCGATGCCTTTTTACGTTCACAAGTACGTATGATGTGCAGTAGCCTTCTTAAGGTCTGTTACGGTGAGCTTAGTGTAGAAGAGTTGATTGAACAAAGAGAGAGGCGCATGAAGGTATCCACAACACTGATTCCAGCGTGTGGACTCTACCTTTCACGTGTTTATTATTGATTAAGAAGCACTTTCCCGCCGACAATTACCTGTTTAACTTTTCCATAAAGCGTGTCTTGATGGTATAAAGAGTGCGTATTAGTGACTTCATAGGTATGATTTGGGTCAAACAGTACCACATCGGCATCATACCCTGCCTCAATTTTTCCTTTGTTATCAAGTCCAAGAACTTTCGCAGGGTTGATACAGCAAATTTCTAACAAAGCATTAAGGCTAATCAGATTATTTTTTACCAAGAAGGTATACGCAAGTGTTAAAAACTCTTCAATTGAACCTAACCCAAACTCTGCGTCCTCAAACGCAACATCCTTATACAAAATCGATTTAGGAGCATGTGCCGAGGTTAAAATATCAATCATACCTGCTTGAAGCCCTTTAATAAGTGCTTGGCGTTCTTCTTCTTCGCGTAAAGGAGGCATAAGTTTTGCATAGGTGTTAAACCCATCACAGCTGTTGTCATTTTTACACAAGTGATGAATAGAAACCTCCGTATAAAGCTTTTCGCTATTGGCTTTATGCTCTTTTGCAATGTCAAGCGAACGTTTGGTTGAGAGAGATTTTAAAACAACAGAAGCATCATAAAAACGTGCCATTTCAGCGACTTTTGCCACTTCTGCCGTTTCTGAAATTTTGGAAATGCCTGAGAGACCTAATTTTGAAGCCACAAAACCATCATTCATCAATCCATTATCGTCTAAATTTGGCTCATAACACTGCACAAAAACAGGTCTATTTTTCATTGTCGCATACTGCATTCCACGGCGTAACAAATTGGCATTTCGGTGTGAATCTGCCAAAATAGCCGCCGCACCATTATTGAGAAGCGTTGCAACATTATGCAACTGGTCTTCTTTTTGATCAGCAAGTGGTGCGCTAATTTTAAGGTCAATCTTGGCTTGATCGATTTTAAATTTAACCAACTCTAAGAGTGTAGCACTCTCAAGTCTTGGCGAGAAGTCTGACATAACAACTGCGGTTGTAACACCACCTTTAATACAACTGCTGGCTAGCTTGTCAATATGCTCTTGGTTGAGTGTGCTGTTTGAAAAACGTACATTGAGGTCTATAAAGCCTGGTAGTACAAAAAGCCCTGTTGCATCAATTTGCTCTTCATCCAACGCCTCAATCTGTTTTTCAACACGTACAATTTTTCCACCTTGAATTAAGACATCGCAAGGAGTTAATCCCTCTTGCGTTGGTACGAATGCATTTTTAATTAACATGGCTTCCTCTCTTTGATAGTTTTTGTTTAAAGCTCACTATACGCGCATACGAACGTTCAATCTGCTCTTTGCTTATTTCACCACTGCGAATCGCATCTGTGATGATTTTTTGTACTGTAAAAGGCATGCTAGCGTTATCGGCAAAATAGTTTGTAAAGACTAAGATATCAGCTCCCGCTTGAATGGTTTTAATAATGCGTTGTTTAAAATCAACACCACTGGGAAATGAATTGGTACGTAAATGGTCCGCAAAAACGACACCCTCAAAGTGCATTTTATCGCGTAATAAATTTTGAATCATGAGCTTGGAGAAGAGAGCTGGATTGCTGGCATCAAGTTCTTTTTGCATGGCATGTGACATGACAACAGCATCTAACTTATGATACGCAATCAAGTCATAATAAGGCTTAAGCTGTTCAAAGCGCCATGAGGCTGTAATATCCGCTTCATGGGAAAAGTCATCTTCTAAATTGGTACCGGCAGAGGGGAAATACTTCGCAACGGGAACAATATTGTGGGCATACATAGCATCCACAAATAACAATGCATAGGTCGTTACTATCTCTTCATAGGCAGAATAGCTTCGTTTGATTTGTTCTTCAGAAGTAACAGATTTTGCTTGTAAATCCAACACAGGCGCAAAATTAACATTAACGCCACTTTTTTCAAGCTCATCACTGATACTTTGATACAACTGTGCGGCTTCACTCATATCTTTTGTCGTTGCCATCAGATGGGCAGGATAAATGTGTGTGTAGCCTTTTTTCACGCTAAATAATGAAGGATCATCCCCTTCATATTCAACACTGACGATAAGAGGTAAGCTTTGAGGCGCTTGCACTTTGAGATAATCGGTTAGCTTTTTAAGTTGTGTGCTATTTTGGATATTTTTATCCGCTAGTATCACACCGCCCACTTTTTCGCGTTTAATATCTTTGGCAATTTGATCTACCCATTTTTCACCCTCTTTTGTACCATCAAAACCAATGACAATCATTTGAGCAATCATCTCTTCTAAAGAAGGTGTTTTTGCAGATAGCAAGGAAACAAGTAAAAATGGAATCAATAAAAATCGCATCATCAATCGGCCAATAAATCTTTAACACTTTGTTTAGGTGCTTTGCCCTGTAAAATAAGTGCTATTTCATGGGCAATGGGTGTATAAATTTGATGCTTTATAGAGAGTTCATGAATTGCTTCGGATGTAAACACACCTTCCGCAACCTCACCCAAAGCCTCTAAAATTGCATCCAGTTTTTTACCTTCTGCTAAAAAAAGCCCAACGCGGTAGTTACGTGAAAGTGTACTTGATGCCGTGAGAAAAAGATCACCTGCCCCGCTTAAACCTAAAAATGTCTCATCATGTGCACCGAAATATTTACCAAAACGGTGCATTTCAACGAGTCCTCTAGCAATAAGACTGGCTCTGGCATTGTTACCAAGTTTTAACCCATCGCAAATGCCACTGGCAATGGCTAAAACATTTTTATACGCACCGCATACTTCTGCGCCAATAACATCTTTGGAGGTATACGTTTTAATAAAAGAAGGAAAAAATGTTGAAAATTCTTTGGAGAGAGTTTCATTGGTTGAATTAATCACAACTGCCGTAGGAAGCCCTTGCATCACTTCGCTTGCGAAGGAAGGACCTGATAAAAAAGCCAGATTGCTCTCAGGAACGAACCTAGCAAAAACTTCATTTAAGAAAGCCCCGCTACCGCATTCTATGCCTTTGGCTGCGACAAGAATCTTTTGATTTTGAAAGACAAAATGCTCTTTTAACCATGAACGAACTACTTGAGCTGGCAAAGCAAAAACCAAATACTCACAGTGTAAAGCTTCTTCTAAACACACAAAATGCTCAATCGCTTTTGTTTGCCTTGATGTAATTTTACATGTAACCGTTTGAGAAATAGCGAAGTGCAGCGCCTGTCCCCATTTACCTGCACCAATGACAGCTATACTCATATCAACCCCAATGACACTATTTTAAGAAAGTCTTGCTTTTAAAAGCTCATTGACTTTTGCAGGATTTGCTGCACCTTTGCTCTCTTTCATGGTTTGCCCAACAAAGAATCCAAAGAGTTTATCTTTACCCGCTTTATATTCAGCTACTTTGTCTGCATTGGCTGCGATAATCGCATCAATAATTGCTAAAATAGCGCTATCATCACTCACTTGTTTCAGACCCAATTTTTCAATGGCATCATCCACGCTTACGCCATTTTCCATCAAATAATCCAGCACTTCTTTTGCCGCTTTACCACTTATGGTTCCATCTTCGATTCTTTTAACAATGGCTGCTAATTTAATTGCATCCACAGGAGAGGTAAGCAGTGTCATGCCATTATTCAAACGCGCCAAAAGCTCAACCGTAAGCCATGTGACAGAGTTTTTAGCACTCGCACCCTCGTGGATCATTGTTTCGTAAAAACGTGCCATTTCAACGCTGGAAGTAATGACATTTGCATCATACTCCTTGATACCATACTCTTTTAAAAAGCGGTCACGTTTCTCATCGGGAAGCTCTGGAATTTGAATGCATTCAGCCAGCATAGCATCAGGAACCACAACAGGCAACAAGTCAGGGTCTGGAAAATAACGATATTCAGCGCTATCTTCTTTTCCTCGCATACTTCTGGTCTCATTTTTTTCAGTATCATAAAGCCTTGTTTCTTGAACAACTTCTTTCTCATACACACCATCTTCCCATGCTTCACGTTGGCGCTCAACCTCATAATCAATCGCCTTTTGGATAAATTTAAATGAGTTTAAGTTCTTGATTTCCGCTCTGGTATATAGTTTGGTGTCCCCTTTTGGGCGAATAGAGACGTTTGCATCACAACGGAAACTTCCTTCTTGCATATTGGCGTCGCTAATGTCTAGGTAACGTAAAATGGCGTGCAATTTTTTAAGATACAAAATTGCCTCTTCACTACTGCGCATATCCGGCTCACTGACGATTTCAAGCAAGGGCGTACCTGCCCTGTTTAAATCCACATGAGAAACATTGCCATGGTGAATATTTTTTCCTGCGTCTTCTTCAAGGTGTGCTCTTGTAACGCCAATACGTTTGGTTGAACCGTCTTCAAAATCAATAATAATCTCACCGGCTTCAACAATAGGTATCTCAAATTGACTAATTTGGTACCCTTTTGGAAGATCAGGATAAAAATAGTTTTTGCGGTTAAAAATAGATTTTTGATTAATGGTTGCGTGAATAGCTGTTCCTAAGGCAATGGCTTTTTTCACAGCCTCTTTATTTAATACAGGTAATGCACCGGGAAGCCCCAAACAAACTTCGCAAACATTGGTGTTAGGTTCTTCTCCAAAACTGGTAGGACAACTGCAAAAAATCTTCGTTTTTGTATTTAATTGAGCATGAACTTCAAGTCCAATAACAACTTCAAATTCCATTAAGTACCCTTTGGATTAATCTAAAAAAAAGCGAATTGAGGCAAATCCTTCTACTCCAACGGCTTCACAAGCGCGTATGTGTTCAGGAGTGACAATGCCACCAAGCGCGAAACATTTAATGTGGATTCTATCATTTATTTCTTTTAACTTCTCTAAACCAACGGGGTTTGCTTTGCCAGGCGAGTGAAAAATCGGGCTAAACGTGATGGCATCAGCACCTTGTTTTTCAGCTTCCAGTGCTTCTTCTAAAGAGTGTGTGCTGATGATAACCTCTAAGTTTAATGCCTTAGCAAGAGGTATATCATTGATTTGAGTCGAGGTCAAATGAATACCATCCACCTGTAATTTTGCCGCTAAGGCGATATGCGTGTGTAAAAAGAGTTTTGAATCTCCTAAGGCATCTTTAGCAGCGGCAATGTGTTGGGCTAATGCTTCATACGCATCGGTTGATTTATCCCGTAAACATATATAATCAACATGATGACGAGCCTTTACATGTAAAAGCGTTTGCAAAAGCGTGTCTGGGGAAGATGTGTAGTAAGAAGGGTCAGTGATAAGATACTGTTTTATCATCGTTTTGGTGTGTGAGTTGCTCAAGAAGCTTAGTCTGTTTTTGAGACTCTTGAAGCTTTGCGCTTTGTATAAAAGCCATCTCAAAAATCGTTACAAAAAACATTCCAGAAAGGAAGAAAAAAAGACCGATAATTGCTGAAATGATAAAGCCAAAAGGGAGGAAAAGAAGAAAAGTATAGCCACCACCCGCTATTGCAAGTGCCCAAGAAGCCCCTTGCAATAAACTGAGTAGTTTTTCAAAACGCATTTGCTTGTTATTAGTGTTCTTCACTAATAAGTACCGCACCTGCAAGATAAACGTATGTTAAAATCATGAAAATAAATGTTTGTAAAAACGCTGAAAATGTTAATAACGCATACGCAGGAAGTGGTGCAATCCATGGTGCTAGCATTAAAACAACCGCCAAGAAAAGGTCATCACCTTTGATGTTACCGAAAAGTCGGAATGTCAAAGAGACAATTCTTGAGAAGTGTGAAACAATTTCAATAGGAAACATTAAAGGAGCCAATACTTTCAATGGTCCCATAAAGTGTGCAAAATAGTGAACAACACCATTCACACGAATACCTTCAAAGTTATAATAAACAAACACCATTAATGCAAGTGCTAATGTCATATTGAGGTTACCCGTTGGTGATTCAAATCCTGGGATAATACCAATAACATTGGCAACAAAAACCATTAAACCAATTGTTGCGACAAGTGGTAAATATTTGCGTGCTAATTCTTCGCCGATAACATCTTTGCCCATAGAGATGACCGCTTCCAGATATGCTTCCATAACGTTTTGTACGCCACTTGGTACAAGTTGCATTTTTGACGTTGCTATTTTTGCAAGTCCAAAACTAATTACGGCTACCAAGACAACATGAGATACAAAGATGAAATCATGGGAGTGACTAATTAGTCCTAAAAAGGTAAACATTTCACCCATTACACTATTCCTTCATTTTTTAATTTTGCGTGATTTTACTAAAAAATCATTTAATAGTTCATTAAGGCTTCGCTTTTTTGCGCAGTTCGCTCACTTGTTGCCCACCTATTCCCCAATTATCCATATCGACTTCATCAATCGTTACAACCGTTGTCGCTGGATTTTTACCAAGAACACTGACTAAAAGATTCGTAACCCCTTCAATGAGTTGTGCTTTTTGCTCTTTGCTCGCACCTTCCTTGGTGATTTTGATATTGACATATGGCATATTATTGCTCCTTGTCTAAAAGTTGATTTGCTCTCATTAAGGCCATATCAATATGGTCTGTAATATTTTCTTTTCCTACTTTTTGATCAAAACCAAGGCGTCGCATCTTGAACTTAATGCGCTCATTAACACCTGAGAGTACAAGAATCGTTCCGTTGCTTTGGCATAAATCAAAAAATTCCTCTAAAGCATGAAGCCCTGTTGCATCAATCATAGGAACATGACGCATACGTAAAATGAATACTTTTGGCGCATCTTCAAGCTCGCCTAAAACATTCTTAAGACGATCTGCTACCCCAAAGAAAAAGGGTCCATTGATTTCATAGACTTCAACATTTTGCGGCACTATTTTCTTGCTAATAGCATGGTCATCATCGACTTCAATAGGTTCATCTTCTTCATCAAAGGGCATTACAATAGTATCTTTCGTATCGACAATACCCGTTACATCAATCATTCGTTTGATAAACAGCAATCCAGCAAGCATAATGCCTGTTTGAACACCCGTATTTAAATCAATCAAAACCGTGAGGAAAAATGTCATCAAAAGCACAACAGCATCATTTCGCTCAGAACGCAACGCAATAGCTTTAAAATGGTGAAGCTCACTCATATTCCATGCAACAACAACTAAAATAGCGGCTAAAGCAGCCAAAGGAATCAGACTAATAAGCTTGGAGAATAAAAACATAAAAACCAATAACATGAGGGAATGAATCATCCCTGAAATTGGACTATAAGCACCTGATTTAATATTGGTAGCGGTTCTAGCAATGGCTCCTGTCGCGGCAATTCCTCCAAAAAGTACGGAGGAAATGTTAGCAATACCTTGCGCCATCAACTCTTTATTAGAGTGGTGACGATCACCTGTCATACCATCGGCGACAACACACGAAAGCAATGATTCAATCGCTCCTAATATCGCTATAGTAATTGCATCAGGAAAAACAGCACGTACTTTTTCCAAAGAAAAAGCAGGAATGTGTGGTAATGGTAACGTAGAAGGTAAATCACCAAATTTTGAACCAATGGTTTCAACAGGCAAATGAAATGCCCAAACCGCGAATGAAGACAAAATAATGACAATCATAGGGGCAGGAACACGTGGAAAACGATGACGCAATCGAATCAGCAACACCATGCTAATCAGTCCAATTCCAAGTGCATAATAATTTACATGTAAAAACTCTTTTGAGTAGAGTATCCACTGTCCTGTAAATTCTGCGGGCATTTTGGAAATCGGTAGCCCAAAAAAATCTTTGACCTGTGATGAAAAGATAATCAACGCAATACCCGTGGTAAAGCCAACGGTGACAGGATACGGAATAAACTTAATAATATTACCCAGTTTAAAAACACCCATCAAAAAGAGCATAGCTCCAGCAAGGAATGTTGCTATAACCAATCCATCATAGCCATGTTTTAAAATAACCGCATAGAGTACCACAACAAAAGCCCCCGTAGGACCTCCAATCTGATACCTACTCCCACCAAATAGGGAGATAATAAACCCTGCTACTATAGCGGTAAAAAGTCCCTTTTCAGGACTAACACCACTAGCGATTGCAAATGCCATTGCAAGTGGTAAGGCGATAATCGCAACTGTGGAACCTGCTACGATGTCCGAAGACAATTTCGCAACAGAGTAACCTTCCTTAAGGACCGTAAAGCTCCGTGGGAGCCAATATTTCACATTCATTGTGAAGCCTTATGGTAAAATTTTCTCTTGTCCTAACCGATAGAGTGCAAAATCAAATTTGATGGGATCATGGGGATCTATACGTTTTAATGTCTCCGTCAGCTCTAAAACAGCTTTAAAATCGTAGGATTTACGCTGAATGAGTCCTAACTTTTTTCCAACGGAAAAAGTATGGGTATCTAAAGGCATTAAGAGATCTTTGGTCTCTACATCTTTCCACAATCCCAAATCAAGTGTATCATCTCGTACCATCCACCGAAGAAACATATGCCATCTCTTGTAGGGGGATGTTGGATTGTCGGATGGAATTGTACCCAATAAAAACTGATATCCACGTGAACGATACGGATTAACTTCGTACAAAGTTTGAATCAGTTCCTTTAATCCATCCATCACATTTTGATGAAGCTTGTATCCTTGTAAAAAAATATTCTCTAAAGATTTTTTATCTTCTCGTAATCGTTTGAGGGTAATAAAAAGTGCTTGAATATCAGCACTTTGTTGAAAACGATAGTAGTGTGAATGAAGAGTCTTTCTGATAGTATCTTCATCTTGATTTAACAAGGAAAAATCCAAGCTTTCTAAAAAACGTACAATAACTTGTGCATTTCCATAAGCAAACAAGGCACAAATAAGAGCAATGTATTCGTCTTTGTAAGGCGATGCTATCATTAAAGGATCGGGCTTATCTGCTGTTAGTTCAGTGCTAGTATTTCGTTTGGATGCTTCGTTTTTTAGAAGCTGTACTATGTCTTCAAACGTCATTTAAAATATCTTTTTCATTACTTTTACTTTGAAGATAATCTGAAATTTGTATCAAAGAGAATGTAATCAAAAAGATCATAAACCCGGGGAAAAAGCTCAGCCACCAAGCGATATCAATGACCTCTTTGCCTTCGCTTAAAATCACTCCCCAACTCATTTGCGGTGGCGTAATTCCTATCCCTAAAAAACTAAGTCCACTCTCCGCTAAAATAGCCCCACTGACACCAAATGTAAAACTAATAAAAAAAATAGGCGCTAACAAAGGGGCAAAATATTTAAAAATAATTTTTAATTTACTGACATTGGCAAGCTTCAAAATCTTAATAAAAGGGGCATTTGAGATAGCAAAACTTTCACTACGAATCAAACGTGCCATTCCCATCCATCCTGTAATGGAGATAATAAATACAAGCACCCAAAGCGATGCATTCATATAGCTAATAAGAGCCAAAAGCAAAAAGAATGTAGGAAACGTAAGAAAAAGGTCAATCAAAACAATGACTAATTTATCAATGCCTTTTTGAAAAAATCCAGCACTAATACCAATCATCAGACCTAAAAGACTCGCAATGAAGGCACTGCTCAAGCCAATCAATAGAGAAACTTGTCCACCAATCATCAAACGAGCCAATAAATCCCTTCCAAGGCGATCTGTTCCAAGATAATGGTGCAAATTGGGGCTCAAAAGAATTGAAGAAGGATCAAGGGTATAAGCAGAAGTAGAATAAAAAAAAGGCAGTATAAAACAGAAGCCAAAAATGAGCACTACCAGTGTAGTGCTCACATACGGAAATTTTTTCACTATGATTTAATTCCTAAGAGAGTATCGAGCATTTGGTCTATCGTTGTAATAACTTTAGCATTAGCACTGTATGAACTTTGGTATTGAATTAAGTTAGTTAGTTCTTCATCCGTATTCACACCGCTTATAGATTGAAATTGCGTTAAAATGGTCGTATGTAAAGCACTATTTGTATCGAAACTGTTTGAAGCTGCCGAAGCATCAGTGGCAATGCTTGTTGTAAGATAACTATAATAGCCTTGAAAGCTCTCTTGGACGGTTGAGCCACTTTTATTATAAAAATTCAAAGTATCGTACTGCAGTTGTAGCATGCTATTGGCCACACTGTTATTGCCGGTGATAGGAGCAGAATAGCCATTCATTGAAGAAGGATCTTTTTTGTACTTTGTGGCAACATCAATATTAGAAGCGTCTGTTCCAGTTAAAAATTGATTGACACCGATAACACCAGGAAAATTTGTCCCGTGATCTTCTATGGCAATTGTATAGCCTGTATTATTTGTCGTAGGAGAGAGTGAAAAGGTTCCATTATCCATAAAAGTGGCTGTAAAATAATCATCGACATCATTTAAAGCATTATTATCGCCGTTATCATCTGTGCTGGTATTTAATTGTGTAACAATACTATCTGTAAACGTATCGTCTGTCATACTCGTAGCCGTACCAATAGTAATCGTTTTACGTGCTATTTCTTTACCATCATTGTCATAAATAATAACATCAAACGAACCGTTCTCAACGTTATTGTATGCATTTTGTAATGCTGTATCGCCTTTGAGGTCCAATGTAGGACTTTGCATATTTGATTGTGCACTTTGCGCATAAATATTATTGGTTTCTGTAATTAAAGTTTGTGCAAAACTATCAAGATTGTCCACATACCCCTGAAGTGTTCCATCTTGGGGATAGCCATCATTCACATCAGGATCAACGACACGACCTCTTAAATCAAGAATAGCACCTACTTTACCGCCAGAGAGCTGTTCTGTAAGATTGTAACGTGTGCCATCTTGAGATTCTGAATAAATTGAATAATAGCTGCTTTGGTTTGAACTATTGTCAATGACAAGAGGATGAAAGGTTGAGCCATCAACAAAAGAAGCACCTGAAATATTCAAATAATAGTCCGTTCCGCCATCAGTCATATTGGCATCAACCATACCATCACTGCTAATAGTACCTTTGGAAACAGAAATACCAACCAATCCTGAGAGCGTTAATTCCAAATTATCTCGTTGATCGCGTAAATCATTGGCATAATTACCCGGTTGGGACTCAATCGTGTTAATTTGTTTATTTAAATCAGCTAATTGCTGACCAATACTATTAATTTCATCTACCGATGTTTTAAGCTGTGCATTCAAGGAATCTTGAAGGGACCGTAATGAGTCACGTGTTGATTTAATATCTTTGGTTAAAGTAAGAGCAGATTGGACTAAGGCAATCTTTTGAGAACCCTCTGAGGCATTGGAGGCGAGGTCATTCCACGATGAAAAATAGTCATCAATATCTTGTGAAATACCCGATTCACTTAAATCTGGAAAATATTGTGCCACTTCTTGAAGCGTCTGCTTAGCATAACTATCATAGGCTAAATTGGTATTGGAAGTGCGTAATTTCGAATAAACAAATTCATCATGAATACGAACAACAGACTTGACAGTAACGCCTGAGCCGATACTAATCCCTTGAGAATTAAGGGCATCGCTGGCAGTAAACTGTACTCTTTGTCTGGTGAAATAATCATTGTCAGCATTCGCAATATTTTGACTGGTCGTAGCAACCGCAACTTGTGCGGCATTCAGTCCAGAAGTACCTGTGTTTAGTGTGCTAAAGAGACTCATGGCTATGCCCTTATTTTTAGAAACGATGCAGGTTTTTGCGTCGTCATTTTATAACCTTCCATATCTCTAGGGAAAATGCTATCAAGCAAGACGTTATAAAATTGACTAATGCTTACAACATATTTTGCATATTGTTTATTGCATACTTTAAGTTCTGAAAGCTTTTGTTTCATCAAGGCTAAAAGTTCTTTTTGGTCTGCATCTAAAAGTTCATCTAATGATTTTTTGCCACTCTCTTTTAGCATTTTCATCAACTCATTGTCTAAAAGAGATTTTTTTGTTTCAAAGGAATGAATTAAATCGTTTTTAATTTTAGCTCTTTCGAAAACCTCGGTATGTTTTGCGACTTTGATATCCGCTATATCTTTATGCGTTTGTTCAATGAGATTCTCGATATCGTTAATAGCATGATGCAAATAGTGTGTTAACATTGTTTATCCTTTACGTTACATGTAAAAGGATTAGAGCAACTCTTCCGCGACTGCATTAGCAGTTTTTGATAGATCGACTTTATAGGTTCCATTTTCGATCTGTGCTTTGAGCGCGGAGACTTTGTCTACCCCTTCGCTTTTCTCAGTTTTTGTAACACCTTTAGCGTTATCGTCTTTTGGTGCACTTGGTTGTATATACGCCGCATTCGACGTTTGAATTGTTGAAATCATTTTAAAACCTTTTGTGATTGGATTCTCTAACAACCATATCGTCTAAAATGATAAAACTTTAACGGTTTTCTTTTAAATAATTAAATAACATCTCGCTAAAGCCTAAATGACCGCTCAATGCATTACTCATGGTGTCGTTATACATGGATTTATAAATTTTATCGCCTGCATCCTTTGGGTATAAGCTATTTTGTTCATCACTGTTTAAAGCAATATCTAAAATCTGTTTGAGAAAAAAAGCTTCAAATTTATCTGTCTGTTCTTTTAAAAGTGCATCATTTTTACTTGTATCCATTTTTGAAACAGAAGCATTGTTATAATTAGCATTTAAAAGCGCTACGCTTGTGTCTGTTGTTTGCATTAGATCACCACCAATTGGGCTGTAATCGCACCTGAACGTTTGATGTTTTCTAAGATTGAGATAATGTCTTTCGGTTTAGCGCCAAGCTTTGTAAGCGCACGAGCGATATTAGCAACCGTCATACTGTCTTCTTTCATCTTGATACGGTTTTCATTAGGAGCGATAGTGACATTACCACCGATATCAATATTTTGATCGTTTGCGACATTATCATTGGGTTCTATTTTAATCGTAATATCGCCATGTGTGACCACAACAGGGTCCACGTGAATATTAACCCCTGAAACAATCGTTCCTGTTCGTTCGTCAATGACAATTTTGTCTTCTCGTTCATACTGCACATTTGTATTGAGTGTTCTGGCTAAAAATTCAACCGTTGTTAGATTGCTAGGTCTCATAAGGCGAATTGTTCGTGAGTCGGTTGCAATAGCAATTTTTGAGCCAAACGCATGGTTGAGTTCGTTTTGAACCGAAACTGCTGTATTAAAGTTAGCTTCTTTTAAAGAGAGATTGACAAATTCTTGATCGTGTAGGTCATATTCAATTTCACGTTCAACAATGCCACCACCAAAAATGTTGGCTGCGGCGGAGTGATTGATTTGTCCTTTTTCTTTACCGTTCATACCACCAATTGTCAAAGAACCTTGTGCTAAAGAATAAATTTTACCATCAACACCTTTGAGCGGCGTTAATAAAAGATTGCCACCTTGTAAAGACTTTGCATCACCAATGGAAGCAACAGAAACATCTAATTTATCACCTTGTCTGGCAAATGCAGGTAATTTTGCAGTGACAATGACAGCTGCAACGTTTTTGGATTTAATAGAGGCAGCATCAATTTTTACATTTACTGTTTGAAGAAGATTGGAAAGTGAGCGAAGGGTAAATTCAGAAGATGATCCATCACCCGTACCATTAAGACCAACGACGAGACCATAGCCAATGAGTTGGTTATCTCGTACACCAATAACGTTTGCAATATCCCCTAAACGCTGAGCATAAAGCGCACTGAGTGTCGTAAGCAATACGAAGGATAATTTTACAATTTTCATCAATTCCCTTTATTGTTTGGCTTTGTTGCCAAGATAAAAGCAATTAATGTTCCAATGTTATTTATGAGCTAAATGCTGTAAGATTTCTTCCATCATATCGATTTGAATACGTTGAATTTCAAACAACTCTTCTTGCTGATGTAAGATAAGATGATCGATTTTTTCATGGAGCATTCGGATTTCAACTTCAGACTTAAGATTAATCATGTAATCATTTTGAGCACGGATGCGGTCTTTTTCCTCTTGCCTATTTTGGCTCATCATAATAATAGGCGCTTGCATCGCGGCAATACACGAAAGAATTAAATTGAGTAAAATAAACGGATAAGGGTCAAAACTTTGGTTTTTAAACCACCAAACATTCATGCCAATCCATAGCAATAAAAAAGCGGAAAAAAGAATAATAAATGTCCAACTTCCCCCAAAAGTAGCTACTTTATCGGCAATTTTTTGACCAAAACTAACTTCTGCATTATCGCTAATATCAATTTTATCGGTTAATGTCGTGTTATTTTGAAAAGAATCTACAACTTTTTTTTCAAGTTCGGTGAGGTCACCTAATTCTTTAGAGAGAAAATCTGAAATATACTCTTCACGAAAAATATTGTACTCGCTCATCGCTAAAAGGCTATCTGCTGAAAAGGAAGGGTTTGTATTTTGTATATAATGTAGCAGAGGTGTACGAATAGCCTTTGCAGATATTCGCTCACTTAAAGGAAAGGGTTTATGCGAAATATCACTGATAAACGTTTTATTTTTCATGGCAGATAGTAACTTAAAGAGCTTTTACCGAATTTTTTCTGTTTTGTTCGTGTATAGATGCCTATTTGTTCTGGAAGTTGTAGCGTACTCATATGCTCAATGGCAATCATTTCAACATGAGACTCTGGCAAAGAAGCGATTAAAGTAAGGACTTTCGTGTAAATATCTTCCATCCCTTCTCGAATAGAAAACGGCGGATCAAAATAAAAATAGGTTTTACATGTAAAAGATGAAAATAGCGTTGGTAATACAGTAAAACTATCACCGTTATACGTCGTGGTTGCTTTTTCATCAATGGCTTTGCAATTGCGTTTTAAAACAGCAAATGCATTTTTATCTTTTTCAATAAAATAGGCATGTTTGGCTCCCCTACTCAAGGCTTCTAGCCCCATAGAACCACTGCCGCCAAACACTTCCACAAAATCTTTATCCATAATGTCATATTGTAACGTATCAAACAAAGAACCTTTCAATATGGCTTTCGTGCTTCGCGTGCTTTCCAGTGACGGTAATTCTAATTTTTTGCCTTTATATTTGCCAGCACTAATCGTTGTAAAAAGCATGTTAATTCCCATAATACCCTCGTATAGTTTGAATAAGGTCTGCTCTAAACTTTTCGGTTAAGGCAGTGATTTTTTCCTCTAAACCATGCGTGTTTTTTGTCTGTGGTAGCATATCATCGACACTGCTGTGCATCATAAGAAGATGCTGATAAAATTTATCAAGTTCAATAAAAAGAGAAGATTTTGAGAAAGGAATCACAAGATTGCCTTCGGCGGAAGAGACATAAAAAATGGGCTTATCGAGCTCAATTTTTTTATCGCTAATCACAAAATCACATTGTTTATACGGCACAATCATATCGCCTAAAAATCTTTTTAAAGCACGACTTAACAATAATGACTGACAAACAATTGCTATTTTCATTGAAACCCTTTAGAGATAATAATTGTGAAATATAACACACTAAATCTTAAAGTGTTAAACAAAAAAAAAGATGTGTCGATTTGGTTTACAGAAAATAATAAGAATGTTAAGGAGGGCTATTATGGACGTATTTAGTGCAACCAGCAAGCAGTTGGAAACTGCGACTGCACCCAAAGCAGTGACCCAAGTTCAGCAAAGACAAGTTGAACAATCCAATGACACGACAAAAGCAACGAAAGAGAATCAGCAAAGCGCATCACCCGAAACACTGAAAAAAACAGTTAAAGATTTAAATGAACAAATGGACTTATTAGATACCAATGTAACATTTGGTTATAATGATAAAATTAGCTTAATGTATGTCAATGTCATGGAAAAAAGTACAGGCAAAAGCATACGTAAAATTCCCACAGAAGAAGCAATGGACCTTTCAGCCAAAATGAAAGAAATTGTAGGAATGATTTTCGACAAAAAAGGATAAGCGATGGCATCTTCAACATCGAGTTTAAGCTCACTTGGACTTGGTAGTAGTGGTGTTTTAAGTTATGACGTTATTGATCAACTCCGTTCTGCTGACGAAGCAGCTCAACTTGATCCTATTGATACAAAACTAACCACCAATTCAACAATGCAAACAGATTTGAGTAAGATTACTTCATTGACATCAACGCTTAAATCTTCAGTGAGTTCATTGGCAGATGAAACCAATTACCTTCAACGCTCTACCTCTGTATCCAATACAGATGTCAGTGTCACAGCAGATGCAGGTACGAATTTACAAGATTTTACACTTCATGTCGATACCCTTGCAAAACAAGATATTTATCAAAGTACCGGCTTTGTATCACAAACCAGTACCTTTACAACCAATTCAGATACACTTAAAATCAATATTGGTGGAAAAGATTATGAATTTAGTGTTTCAGCATCGACAACACTTACTGATTTAAAAGATATGATTAATGATAAACTTGATGGAAAAGTAACAGCATCTATTTTAAATACCGGCGGAACAAATCCCTATCGACTCATCCTGAAATCAGACGATACGGGCGCGGATAATGCAATGACCATAACATCAGGAACAGCCTCTACTTTAACCAGTTTAGGACTCGATAGCGCAGACAATCATCTTCAAACAGCTACAGATGCAAGTTTTACCTACAATGGTATTAGTATCACACGCTCATCTAATATCATTGATGACCTTCAAAATGGTGTCACTATTACACTGAATCAAGCACAAGAAGCCGGCACAAATACAACTGTTTCCATTACACAAGATTGGACGGATGTTAAAGATCAATTGACGAGCCTTGTTTCATCTTATAACGACTTGATGACCAACTTAACTTCTGCAACAAAATACGATAGTGCCACAAATACCTCAGGTGTTTTTCAAGGAGTAAGCCAATTAAATCAACTCAGTACGGATATTCGCAAACAAATTCTTTCCGTAGATAGCCAAGGACGCAGTCTGGTTGATTTTGGTATCTCACTCAATGATTCTGGAACATTGGAATTTGATGAAAGTGCTTTTAACACACTTACAAAAACAGATTCAAAAGGTATTCAAGATTACTTTGTAGGAACGACAAATTATTCTACAACGACGGTCACAGGAAGTAATAGCATACCAGCAGGTGCATTGAATTTTACCTATGGTGATTTAACTATTAATGATATAGGCATTCGCTTTACAACTGACGCAAGCGCAACGGCAGAAGAGAACGTCTTAGCTCTTCAAAAAGCGATTAATGCTGCTAATATTTCGGGTGTTACAGCAACCGTTGGTAAAGACAACAATATCATTCTCCAAAGTGCAACAGGTGACGACATTACTGTTGAAGGCACAAGTTCAGCACTCTCTTCTCTCGGATTAAAAGCAAACACGACTTACGGTAAAAGTACGACAACAGAGGGCGTGTTTACAAAATTCAATAGTATATTAAAAGAGTATACCGATTCGAGTACAGGTATTTTGACACTTTATGCAGATTCTTTGACAACCGAAAAAGATTCTTTGACAACAAGAAGAGCTTCTTTGGTGGACCAACTCGATACAAAATATACAGCAATGGCAAAAAAATTCGCGGCGTACGATAGTATTATCAACAGTCTAACAACCAGCTTCCAATCTGTCTCATACATGATTGATGCTGCATCAAACAGTAGTAGTAACTAATAATTTATTCGATTTAAGGAACCCGTTATGTATTCAAATTTAGCATATGCAACTTATTCACAGAACAATGTCTCCATCGAATCATCTGAAAAGTTGATCAAGATGCTATACGAAGGTATTTTACGTTTTGCTTCTCAAGCGAAAAAAGCCATTGACGATGGTAATATCGAAAAACGTACTTATTGGATTAATCGTACATCTGCTATTTTTGCAGAGTTGATTCATTCACTCAATTACGATGGCGGTCAAATTGCCTTTTATTTAAGAGGTCTCTATACCCACCAACTCAGGTTGCTTACAGAAGCCAATATGAACAACGACACAAGCAAACTTGATGAAGTTATCAATGTTGCAAAAGAGCTTTTACAAGCATGGAAAGACGAGACAGATTATGTCGTGGATTAATGATTTCACCGTTGCTATTGTTGAAGAAAACCCTATGCGAATAGGTGAACTTATCGAAGAAATGCCTCAGTTTACAGATATTAACGAAGCTCGCTCGGCTCAAGCATTGATTCAAGAAGCGTTAGTCCTCTTACATGTTGAGCGAGAAAAAGTTTTTAACGCAATGCAAAAACTAAAAAAAACACGCGCTTTCATCACAACAACATCTTCTGAAACACACCAAAGAGAATACAGAGGGTAAGCCAAAAGCTACTCACCCTCTTACTATTTATTCAGCAAAACACTTTTGAAGCAATGTTTCACTTTCAGGTCTACTCATCAAAGAGACGATAATCGCTGTGAATGCAGACAACGGTAATGCAACAATCATAGCATCCACAAAAATAATTTTTCCACTTAATATCGAATTTGCGCCAAAAATAATTTTACATAAGCCTAGCTCTTTAGCTTCTTGAAAGTGGACAAATAAAAGCCAAAATGTAGAAGCTATGGTTCCGACTATCATTGAGGCTATGGCTCCTTTTTTAGTCATTCGCTTCCAGAAAAGTCCTCCAAAATACGTCGGTAAAAAGATACTGGCACACAACGCGAAAAAGATAGCCGTACTGCGCGCGATAATAGCGGGTTGTTTATCAAAGATATAGGCTAAAACCACTGAGACAATAATCATAAAAACAACGCCTATACGCGTAATAAGCATTGAGTTTTGATTGTGCTTGCCAATGAGTTGTTCAAATACATCACGACCTATTGCCGTTCCCATCGTATGAAATTGACTGGATAGTGTACTCATAGCCGCTGAAATCAAAGCAAATAAGAAGATAAACGCAAACCATTTTGGCATCGCAGCATTGATAAAATGTGGAATCACCTTTCCCACACCACCCGTACTTTGAAGCGCATTTTTACCTTCATTAAATTCATAATACCACACATTGGTGACCGACCCTACCAGATAGATAATACCTGTCATAGCAATGATAAAAATTCCACCAATTAAAACCGCGCGGTTAAGCTCATTTTTACTTTTTACCGTCATAAATCGTACCACCAATTGAGGTTGGGCCAAAACACCAATGCCCACACCCATCGCAATCGTTGTAATAATAAATAGCCATCCTTCGGATAAAAATGTAGGCATTTTATTCCACCCTTGAAAGCCCCAATTCATCGAAAGTTTCATTAAAAAATCAGGACTGCCTGCGGTTAAATCTTTAAGATTCACCTGAGCCAAAGGTGCGACGGTTTTATCCCAAACGGTATCGAGTTTAGAAAGCCCTTCGTTGATGCCGCCCACAGCATTAAATACCATGACCAAAAGAAAAATCATTGCAACAAACATGATAACACCTTGAAGTGCATCGGTCAGCATGACACCTTTAAGCCCGCCGGCTAAAACATACCCTGTGATAATAATAGAAAAGACAAGCAATGCCATATGGTAATCGGTATGAAAATAAGCAACTAAAAACTGTGTCCCGCCGATAAGTACGGCTGAAGCATATAACGGCATAAAAAAAGCAATAAGCACACCACCAAAAACCTGTATAAACTTAGAATTAAAACGTCGTCCTAATAATTCAGGAAAGGTATGTGCATTAAGCCTGATGCCCATTTTGCGGGTTGGATTGCCTAAAAAAACAAAAGCAATAAACACCCCAACAAAGATGTTACAAAAGGTAAGCCAAAGAAGAGAATTACCAAGCCATGCGGCAACACCGCCAAAACCAACGATTGCCGCGGTGGATATAAAGGTAGCACCATAACTGAGTGCCATAACAAAAGGATGCGTATTGCCACCTGCAATCAGATAATCAGTCGAATTTTTTGTCTGCTTATAGCCCACAAATCCTAGGTATCCAAGCAGTGCAAGATAAAGAATAATAATGACATTTTCAATGATACCCATCACAGTTCCTTATTAATTTTTGCTTCATCTTTTTCCCAAGATTTGGTGTTAAGCACCTTTTCCTCTTTGTCTTTATTCCAATGGGTTATCCCATAAATAACGCACAAAAGAGCACTCGCATTCATTAACCAAAAAGCAGACCCTACTCCAAAATCAAATGCACCCATGCCAAACCTTCCTTAGTAAAAGTTCCTAAAAGTAATATAAATCGCTTTAACCAATCTTTAGTCTCCTCTTATAATTATCATAAATATTACTCTAAGTTTCAAAATTCCCCATTTTACATGTAACAAATGTGTCTCATTTCCTTAGATAAGTATTTTATAAAGTAAGTTTCAATACCCTTTAAAACATTACACACTTTGCAACGGAGCACCGTAACGATGAAACAGATTTTGATGGGAAATGACGCTATCGCACTTGCACTTATTCATGCAGGGGTTGATATGGTTTCAGGTTATCCAGGAACACCTTCAAGTGAAATTCTTGGAAATTTTCAAAAATTTAGAGATAAATTTAAATTGGATGCCTACGCACAGTGGGGAACCAATGAAAAAGTAGGATTTGAAGTTGCTTACGCAGGTGCTATTTCGGGTAAACGCACCTGTGCGACCATGAAACAAGTCGGACTCAATGTTGCGAGTGACGCACTGATGAGTGCTTCATACATTGGTCTTAAAGGCGCAATGTTACTCATTTCATGCGATGATCCTGGGTTTTATTCTTCACAAACAGAACAAGACAGTAGAAGCTTTGCGAAGTTTGCTCGTATACCAGTACTTGATCCTAGTACACCGCAAGAAGCATACGATATGGCAAAGCTTGGTCTTGAACTTTCCCATCAATTTGAATCCATTGTCATGCTTCGCCCAGTCATGCGTGTCAGTCATGCAAGAGAAATTTGTGAAGTCGATGATGCGCCGACCATTGCACCGCTCCCAGGCAACTTTGAACGTAACATTCCACGTTGGGCCGCTGTACCTCCAGCGGGTCGTTTTGCGCAAGGATTAGAACAATTAGACCGCCTAGAAGCCATCAAAGTTTGGAACTGGGAACATTTGATTAAGCCTAAAGTTGCACACCTTAAAGGTGAATCTATTTTGTGTCTTACCAGTGGAACAGGAGATGGCTATGTCAAAGAAGCGGTTTTAGAACTAAATATCAAAGCAGATATTCTTAAACTCGATATGCCGTATCCTCTACCAAAAGAAAAACTAGAAGAACTTTTTGTTCAGTACGAAAAAGTGATTGTTTTTGAAGAGAGTTACCCGTGTATTGAAGAGCAATTAAGCTCTCCAAAGTTATGTGGTAAACTCACAAAACATGTCCATCAAATCGATGAATTCTCAAAAGACAAAGTACTCAATACTTTTGTGAAAGTCGGTCTTATTGAACCAAATCATCTTTATAAAAATGATAAATACGATAAAGAGCTTCCCAAACGACCACCCAATCTTTGTCCAGGTTGTCCACACCGCGATGTTTATTATGCTATCACCAAGGTTTTTAAAAAGAAAAAATCAATCTACACCTCTGACATTGGCTGTTATACCTTAGGACTTAACCAGGGCGCTATTGATACCGTTTTATGTATGGGCGCTAGTGTCTCAATGGCGAGTGGTTTTAGTATTTCTGACCCTGACAAAACCGTTATTGCCACTATTGGCGATAGCACGTTTGCGCATTCAGGCGTTGCACCGCTCATTAATGCCGTCTATCAAAATCACAAATTTATTCTCATCATTATGGATAACTCCGTGACCGCGATGACAGGTCGCCAAACCACGCCAGAACGTAGTAATCCTGCGCAAATTGACATCAAGCGTATCGTGGAAGGATGTGGCGTAAGCTGTCATGAGTACGTGTATGAAGCCAATTTAAATAAAACCATGGATTTTATGAAAGAGCTTCAAGCCGCCTATAAAGATGCCCATGCACCCGTCGTCGCAGTCGTTCGAGAATATTGTGTTTTAGATAAAGACAGAGCCTATCTTGGCGTTACGCATCAAAGCGTTGAAGTCGATGAAGATAAATGTGTTGCCTGTGATTCGTGCATCACCAATTATAAATGCCCACCAATGCACTATAACGAAGCGGGTAAAATGGAAATTGATGCCTTTTTATGTGCTGAGTGTAGCTCGTGTTTAGAAGTTGTTTGTCCAACCGACGCATTTGTGAAAAAAGAGGAGAAGTAAGATGAAATACCAAATTGTCATAGCGGGCATCGGCGGACAAGGTGCTGTTTTTTTGGTCAAAGTTTTAAGCATCGCTTCTGCTATCAAAGGTGAAAAATGCTTAGGAACAGAAAATCACGGTATGAGCCAACGTGGCGGTTCCGTTTCGTGTTATGTTAAAATCGGTGATTTTTACGCACCCGCCATTGATGAGGGACAAGCAGATTTGTTGATTGCGCTTGAAGGCAATGAAGCCCTACGCAATATTCAGTATTTACAAAAGCACAAAGGTGTTATTGTCGTAAACGCACCTAAAAATTTTGCAAAAGTTGCCTACGAGACACATGCCTTAGATGCCTTTTCAAAAGCAAAGAAAAAAGAGTTTCCGATTGACGCGCTTAATGTCTATATGCTAGGCGCAACCCTTGCACTCGCTCCTAACTTCCCTTTTACATGTAAAGAAATCGAAGAAGCCATCACACAGATGAACGCCAAAGTCGCAGAAAAAAATATCGCTGTTTTACATCAAGGTATGAATGACGCGAAGGCGCAACAATGATTTGGTCACAAGAAGAGACGCTTCCACGTCATAAACTTACCGAACTTCAAACGCAAAGACTCAAAGACACTGTTGCACGTGTGTATGCCAATGTGCCGTTTTACCAACGTAAATTTACCGAGCTTGGCATCACGCCAGAAGACATTTCGTCTATCGAAGACATTTCAAAATTACCGTTTACGAAAAAACAAGACTTAAGAGACAACTACCCTTTTGGACTGTTTGCAGTGAAAAAAGATGCAGTGGTTCGCATTCATAGTTCCAGTGGCACCACAGGAAAACCAACCGTTGTGGGCTATACCAAAGCTGACCTTGACACATGGAATGAAGTCATGGCGCGTGTTTTTACGATGGCAGGCGTCACCAGCGAAGATACCGCGCATAACGCCTATGGTTACGGACTTTTCACAGGCGGTCTTGGGCTTCATTACGGCGCTGAAACCGTCGGTGCTACGGTTGTTCCAAGTTCAGGTGGATTTACCTCACGCCAACTGATGCTCATGAAAGACTTTGAAGCAACCGTTTTGACCTCTACGCCCTCCTTCGCACTGCATATGGCAGAAGCGGCAATCGCTGAGGGTTACAACATTAAAAACGATTTCAAACTGAAATGCGGTATTTTTGGCGCAGAACCGACCAGCCTTGGGCTCAAAGAAGAAGTCGCTAAAGTATGGGGCATTCATTACTGCGAGATTTATGGACTTTCTGAGATTATTGGACCGGGCGTGTCATCTAACTGTTTTGAGAGCAAAGATTTGCATGTCTTTGAAGACCATTTTTACCCAGAAATTATCGACCCAAAAACACTTGAAGTTTTGCCATTGGGCGAAAAAGGCGAACTGGTCATCACAAGCCTTACCAAACAAGCGTTTCCAATTATTCGCTACCGAACAGGGGACATCACTTCGCTGGATAGAACACCGTGCAAATGTGGACGAACCCATGTGCGCATGAAAAGTGTCATGGGTCGCGTGGACGATATGCTCATTGTCAATGGGGTCAATGTCTTCCCATCGCAAGTCGAACATGTGCTTTCTAACATCGAAGGCATTACGCTGAACTACCAAATCATCGCTGATAAAAAAGGCTACCTCGACAAACTAGAAATCATGGTCGAAGTCACTGAAGATATGCCGCTGGATAGCATCGGCTCTTTAGAAGCTTTGAAGAAAAAAATCCAACACGAACTGCTCAACAACCTCTACATCAACGCGGAGATTAAACTCGTTGAGCCAAGAACCATTGAACGAAGCGTCGGTAAAGCCGTGCGCGTCATCGACAAAAGGAGTCTGTAATGAAATGTAACATCAAACAACTTTCTGTTTTTTTAGAAAATAAAGCGGGAGAACTCTCCGAATTTACGGGGATTCTTTCAAAAAATGGCATTTCGATTAAATCCATTTTACTCGCCGATTCAACCGATTTTGGTCTCATTCGCACCATCGTGGACAATCCTGAAAAAGCTAAAACCGTGCTTGAAGATGAAGGCTTTAGCGTGCGTTTTACCGATGTGTTTGGTGTAAAGATTGAAGATGTCGTGGGCAGTTTTGACAAAGCCGTGAGTGCGCTTTCAAAGGCTGGCATTAACATTCTCTACACGTACAGTTTCTATGAAGCCAGTACGGGTATTTTTATTTTTAGTGTCGATAAAGACCGATTTGACGATGCCATTACCGCACTTCAAGCTCAAAATATTGAGATTGTTCAAGCCAAACATTTTTACATGTAAAAGTGAGACAGTGCAATGACCTTTAGTAAAAACGAAAGTTTGTGTAAAGATGAACTTCAGGCGTGGCAATTAAAGCACCTTAAAGAGACACTCCTTCGTGTCTATCATTTGGTGCCATTCTACAAGAAAAAATTTGACGAACATGGCGTTTTACCACAAGACATTAAAACGCTTGAGGACATCGCCAAACTTCCATTCACCAAAAAACACGACTTAAGAGACAACTACCCCTTTGGCATGTTCTCTGTCGATATGGACCAAATCGTGCGCATTCATAGCAGTAGCGGTACGACGGGAAAACCCACCGTTGTGGGCTACACCGAGCACGATATGGACATCTGGGCAGAAGTGATGGGAAGAGCCTTTACGATGGGCGGCGTGACCTGCCAAGACATCATGCAAAACTCGCACGGTTACGGACTTTTCACGGGCGGACTTGGCTTTCATAACGCCGCTGAACGCATGAAAATCGCCGTCATTCCAAGTTCCACAGGCTTTACCTCTCGCCAACTGTTGCTTTTAAAAGACTTTGGCGCAACCGTCTTGACTGCCACACCCTCTTTCGCGCTTCATATGGCAGAAGTCGCACAAGCGGAAGGCTACGACATCCAAAAAGACTTTAAACTCAGAGTGGGATTTTTCGGAGCAGAGCCTACGAGTGAAGGGCTTAAAAACGAGATCGCGCATATTTGGGGCATTGATTACCATGAGATTTACGGACTCTCCGAGATCATCGGACCGGGCGTGGCATGTAACTGCAAACACTCAAACCTACTGCACATTCATGAAGACCATTTCTACCCTGAGATCATCGACCCAAAAACGGGTGAAGTTTTGCCAGAAGGTACACGCGGTGAGCTGGTCATCACGACGCTCACCAAACAAGGCTTGCCGATCATTCGCTACCGAACGGGTGACATTACCTCTCTCACACGCATTCCATGCCGTTGTGGCAGAACCATCGGTAGAATCGAGAGCATTGTCGGCAGAAGCGACGATATGCTTCTTATCAACGGCGTAAACGTCTTCCCATCGCAAATCGAACACGTACTTTCCAAACAAGAGGGCATCACGCTCAACTACCAAATTATCGCCGACAAAAAAGGCTACCTCGATAAACTCGAAATCGACGTAGAACTCGACGAGCACTTAATAAGCGATGATGTCAGCTACCTCGGAAACCTCAAAAAAGAGCTCCAACACTCTCTTTTAAACAACCTCTACATCAACGTCGAAGTCAAACTCGTCGCACCCAAATCTTTGCAACGAAGCGAGGGAAAAGCGACACGCGTTTTAGATAAACGACCCAAATAGTTTTTACATGTAAAGTCTTCCCGCTTTACATGTAAAACTTTTTTAGCTCTCCAACAGATTGACAATAAGATTGATGATGGTCTCTTTTTGTTTTGGGTCGCTCTTGGCGGTCATCAAAGAAAGTGCCACAAGCGCATTGTCATTTATCTTAAGCTCGCCACTTTTTTTATATAGCATATTGTTTTTCGATAAAAAGAGAATAAACATAAACGCACCAATACGTTTGTTGCCGTCGTTAAACGGATGCCCTTTGATGATGTAATAGAGCAGATTTGCCGCTTTTTCTTCCACACTAGGGAGTAAATCCACACCGCCAAACGTCTGATAGATGTTACGAACCATGCCACCAAACTCTCCTGCTTTTTCATGCCCAAAAAGTTCCGTCGCTTCACCTTTTTTGATAAGCTCTTGTTTCAACTGAGCGATGGCATCTTTTGCTTCATCAACATCTAAAATAAACTTGGCTTCTTGGGATGCTATATTGACATGTAAAGAGTCTTCATCATAGCCTTGCAAAAGCGTCCACGTACGCGAATAATTTAAAATAACATCCAACAAGCCTTTAGCTTCGCTGAGTTCGAGTTCGCTTTTAGAGATAGTGTCTTGCAAAAGAGCAATGGTGTCATTGAGTGACTGAAGCCCCTTTTGCTCTAGTCTCTTTTGATTGAGCGCATAGCCGTTAATAAGATACTCTTTTAAGATTTTGGTCGCCCAAATTCTAAAACTGGTCGCTCTTTTAGAGTTTACTCGGTAGCCCAAAGAGATAATCATATCTAGGTTGTAAAATTCAACTTGATAAATTTTCCCATCGCTTGCAGTTGTTGCATTTTTTGCAACAACTGAATTTCTATCAAGTTCATCTTCTTTCAAAATGTTTTTTATATGCCTTGAAATCACTGATTTATCTCTGTCAAAAAGTATTTCTAGTTGTTTTTGGCTTAACCACACACTCTCATGTTCTAGCGATACATCAAGTTTGACTTCCCCGTTTGTATCTTCGTAAATGATGATTTGATTGTTTGGCTCGGTTGTCATTTTATACCTTTGATGTTAGTGTATTATTAATCATCTAAATTTTGATTCTTATTTTTTTAAATTATCTTTTGTATCTACAACGTCCATCAAGAACAAATTAATTTGTTTGAAATTTTCATTTTGTTCATAAAGCTTTGAAACGTCCTTTTCACCATGATAAAGATTGTTTCTGAGTCGAAAAGCGATATAAAGTAAAGATTCAATTTTATCTTTTAGGGTAGGATTACTATCAAGAAAACTATTTTGAACGAATTGTTTCTGTACATTTTCTGCATTTTCATTTCTTCCAAATTTGAAAGTCCGAAATTTGTTGCCCATAATTCCATTTGGAAAGTATCTATTTTTAAAGTATATAAAAACACTATCAACAATCGTTTGTTTTATTCTTGATTGTATAGACTCTGCTAAAGATTTTGGATGCTGCTCAATCCTAGCGAAATTATTGCAACACTCTTTCTCAAAAATATTCCAGACCAAAGTAAAATAAAAAATATTTTTGAGTTTTGTTTCATCAATATCTGTTGGATAATGTCTATTACGTTTTAACCATTCCAATTCACTCATTGTTTTCCTTTGAGAAGAAAATTTAAGTATGACCTTCATAGTCTACCACATCCCCACTAAGCCTTTTATCAAAAGAATAGCTATAATACTCATAGCTTTTTCAAAGGAAATCCCATGCTCAAAATAGCCGTTTCTGCCTGTTTACTAGGCGAGCAAATTCGTTACGATAAGACGGGACAACGAGACAGATTTATCACCGACAAGCTTGGCAAGTATGCTTCGTTTGTGCCGTTTTGTCCTGAGCATTTGGCGTTTGGTACGCCTCGTGAAACGATACGTATTGTGCTTGAAAATGAACAGAAAAAGGTCATCACAGTCTTTTCAAAAAATGATGTTACAGAGGCGATGAACGAAGCGGTAGCGCAGGAATTGCGCAAGATTCAAAGCGAGCCTATTTGTGGCATTATCCTCAAGTCTAAGTCGCCCAGTTGCGGGCTTGGGAGTACGAAGTATTACAGTGGTGCGATGAGTGAGGGGAAAAAAGATGGGCTTTTTGCGTTTACATGTAAAGAGCATTTTGAGGATTTTCCCATCGAAGAAGAAGCACGTCTTTTAGACCCTTGGCTAAGGGAAAACTTTGTGATGCAAGTTTTTGCCTACCACGATGCGATGATGCTTCGCCAAAATATCAAAACTATGCAAGAACTTGTGAGCTTTCACACGGCGTATAAGTTTTTGCTGCAAAGCAAACACGAGACAAACTACCGGCTTTTGGGCAAAATCGTCGCCAACCATGAGCAAAAAAGTTTGAGAGAAACCACAGAAGCATACATCGCTCTGTTTAAACAAACCATTGCGCACAAAGGCTCGATTGGTAAAACGGTCAATGTGCTGCAACACATGGTGGGTTTTTTCAAAAAAGAGCTGAGCAGTGGTGAAAAACAGGCGTTGCATCTGCAAATCGAAGAGTTTAGAGATGAGATCATTCCGCTCATTGCGGTCATGAGTACCATCGAATTTTTAGCGCAAAAGTATGAAATACACTACCTTTTAGGGCAGAAGTTCTTAAACCCCTACCCTAAAGATTTGGCACTTCGTTCGATGATACAAGAAGGCAAATAATCACGTTTTAAATGTCCCAAGCGTCGCATTGAGATTTTCGGTCATTTGGCGAAGTTCTGTGCTTGCTTGGGCGATTTCTTCTAAGCCTTGCGCATTTTGGTCGGAAAGGGTGTTGATACTCTCAATTTTTTGAACAATCACATCAATATTTTTTTCGGTACTAATATAATCATCCACTGTTTTATCGCTCATGCGTGTTGCCATTTCCATGATGGTTGTTGTCTCTTTGATTTTTTCTTCGACGTCTTGCGCTTTTTGTGTCAAAGCTTGGACTTGTTCAGAGTTTTGGTTCATCTGCTCACCCGAGTCAATAATAGCTTGAACGATCACATTAATCGTCGCATTAATTTCAAGTAAGCTTTTTTGCGTACGCTCAGCTAGTTTTCTGACTTCATCCGCAACCACAGCAAAGCCTCGTCCATGCTCACCCGCACGTGCTGCTTCGATGGCGGCATTGAGCGCTAAAAGATTGGTTTGGTCTGCAATGTCGCTGATGACAGTCAAGACGCTTTTGACTTGTTCGGCATCGGAGCTGAGTTGTTTCATCCGTGTGGCAAGTTCCATTTCGGTTTGTGCGCTCAATTCAACTTGTTCACCTAAAGCCATAATTTCATTGGAAGCGCTTTTTAAATTTTGATTGGCTTTGGAAATTTCCTCTTTTGAGCGTTTGGCTTCACCGACAGAGCTTTCTATCTCTTTACGTAAATTTTGTGAAATTTTTGTCGCGTCATTGATGATAGAAGTCGAATGTTCAACGCGCTTTGTGATGGTTTCAGAAATGGAAGAGAGCTTATGCGAAAGCGTTGCATTTTCACTGCTAGCATTTTTGGCTGAGACCATCGTATGGTGGACTTTTTCAATAAAGTGATTGATTTGTGTTGCGGCTTTGCCGATCTCATCTTGACCGTGAACGTCTAATTTACATGTCAAGTCGCCCTCACCTCTGGCTAAATCAGCCGCTTTTTGAGTCAGTGAATCCAGTGGGCGATTAACCACGCGTCCAAGAATGAGATAAATCAATCCAAAAATAATGACAACCATCACAATACCAGAAACAATCAGCTTCACAATCAAGCTTGTGATATTGTTATCAATTTTCTCTTTTTGAGAGAAGATATTTTGCTCAACATCATTGAGATAAATGCTTGAAACCAAAACCCAATTCCAGTCTTTGAAGTATTTGGCATACACCATCTTAGGCTCAATCTTACCCGTTGATGGATTTTTAAAAGCATACGAGACATATGCACCCTCTTTTTCATTTGCCATACTCTGCTCAACCAAGACTTTACGATAAGCAACGCCGTTCACGTCAGTTTCAGCTAAATCAAAGGCACTGTCTCTAAGCTTTGGATTGCTCCCGTTAAAAACGACACTGTAATGACCGTCTTTGTTCTTTTTGACAGCGTAAAAATAACCGCCATTGCCATATTTTAAATTGGAAAGAATCTCAATCGCACGCTCTTGGTGATATGTGCGAATCAACGACATGTACTCACCCGTTCCAATGATGATATTCAGCGGTTTAAAGTAAAAGTTATACGATATTTTAGGCTCGACTTCACCTGAAAGTGGGTTTTTATTATAATATTTCGCTACGTTATTGCCACCAGGCAGTGCTGATTCAATAATCATCTTAACGGTGAAATTGCCCTTAACGTCTTTACGGTCCATGAGATTTTTGCCGATAAGATTTTTGCTATCGTGCGCGATATTGACACCCTCAGGCGTATAGGCAAAAAAGTATCCCGCACCTTTATTGTAACGATAACTTTGAATTACATGAATCAAAAGGTCTCTGAGCTCTTTCTCGCTGAGCGTATCTTTTTTCTCTTTGTACATTGCGTTTAAAACATCTTCAAACATCAACGCATCTTCTTTGATTTTTTCAACAATTTTGTCTTCACTGGTATTGTCGTACGATGTTTTAACTGCCTCTTGTGCAATTTCTAAGTAGTTTTGCACTTCTTGCTTATTGAGTTTTTTAATCAGCTCTTCTTGGTCAGTCATTTGCGAAGAACCAAGCCCGTACATTCCCCTTACGACCATTGTAAAAAATATGAATGCCATCACCGAAATTGAGACGACAAAGACCATGAGGATTCTCATTTTAAGTGAATAATTCGACATAAGTACCCCTTTATTTTGAGCAAAATTTGCCTATTTTATCAGAAGTATGAGGATATATATGGGATTTTGTAACAACTTAGTTTATAATCATGTAACTTCTTTTCACACGAAAGGTAAATCTACCCATGAAAAAAATTTTATGGTTTCGAAGAGACCTAAGAGTCAAAGACTCCATGCTTTTAGCATTGGATGGTGAAGTTTTACCTATCTTTATTTTTGATACCAAGATTTTAAACAGTCTTGAAAAGAAGGACAGAAGAGTCTCATTTATCTACGAGCAAGTGCTTAAACTCAAAGCCGATCTTAAAGCCCTTGGACTAGACCTTGCTTTGTTTTATGGCACGCCATTTGATGTCTTTACCTCGCTTAAAACGCAAGGCTTTAATGAAGTCTATGCCAGCGTGGATTACGATGATTATGCCAAAGAGCGCGACGCTGAAATTGCAGAAATGCTTAGCGTTCATTTACTGAACGATTGCTACCTTTTTAAACCCGATGAAGTGCTCAAAAAAGATGGCACACCCTATCTTGTTTTCACCCCATATTATCATGCCTGCAAAGCACTTTACACACAATTTTACGCATTAGAATACAAAAAAGGCACACAAAGCCTTGCAAACTTCGACTACAACGTCATTTTAGGCATTCAAGGTCACACACTAAACCCTTTACATGTAACGATAGAAAGTATCGGTTTTGAGTCTTTACATGTAAACAGTTTAGCGCCCGAAAAAGCGCTTGAAATCTTTACATGTAAAGTTGATACGTATGCGCAAAAACGTGATTTTTTAGACGTGGATGCTACATCACATTTAAGTGTACATCTTCGTTTTGGAACGATTTCCATTCGTGAAGTGGTGCGTTATTTGGTCGGACTCAAACAGCAAGGTCACGACACAGAACCCTTTTTCAGGCAGCTTATTTTTCGTGAGTTTTACGCTTACTTGCTCTACCATTTTCCAAGACTTGCATGGGAAAATTATAAATACGCGCCACCTATCTCTAATGATGCAGAAGCTTATGAGCGTTTTTGCACCGCGCAAACGGGGTATCCGCTTGTTGATGCGGCAGTGAGTGAACTACTCAGTACAGGCTTGATGCACAACCGCGCGCGCATGGTGGTTGGCTCATTTTTTACGAAACATCTGATGTTACCGTGGCAAAAGGGGGAGGCATTTTTTGCGAGGTATCTGTTGGATTATGACGCATCAGCGAACATTCTCTCATGGCAGTGGTGCGCGGGAACGGGCATTGACCCGCAACCTTATTTTCGCATCTTTAACCCGTATGCGCAGTCGTTAAAGTTTGACAAAGAGGCACGCTACATCAAACGCTATCTTCCCGTTTTAAACGATATCCCCGCCTCTTCATTGCACAAAGAAGCTTATTTAATGAGCCATAAGATTGCAGGGTATCCTAAACCCATTATTGGGCATGAAAGCGCTAGAAAGCGCTTTTTAGATTCATTTATTTCTTAAATTCTACGACTTCATTTAAAGCCAAACGGATTTTACCACGTTGCTCTTTTGCCCTATAACCAAAAGGAATGACAATAGCACTTTGATAAACAGCCGTATCAATGCCTAAGAGAGCATCGACTTTTTGGTATTCAAACCCTTCAATCGGACACGAATCAATACCAAGAACAGCAGCGGCAGTCATCATATTGCCCGCGGCGATGTAACACTGTTTTTCACTCCACATCTCAATGGTATGGTCATCTCTTCCATCGACCCAACCTTTATACATCGCCATCAAACCTCCAAAATCACTCTCAGGAAGTCCCCAACGACGTAATTGTTGTACGGTAAACGCATCACTGCTTCTTACATCTTTACGCGCTAAGATAATGAGCAAATCACTGCACGTAGAAATTTGTTTTTGGTTCCATGAAACTTTTTCTATCGCTTCTTTTAAAGCTTGGTTTTGAACTACCACGAATTTCCATTGCTCTAAACCGAATGAACTCGGACTCAAACGCCCTGCTTCTAAAATAAATTCTAAATCTTTCTCAGGGATTTTTTTTCCATCAAATAATTTGCATGCGTGGCGGAAATTCATCGCATCCAAAAAAAGTTGTTTTTTATCCATTTATTATCCTTTGTGTTATTTCATTTCATCATAATACATCTTAACTCAAATTGGGGTAAATGTAAAAATCAAGCCCAAGGCTTAAGAGATTTTTTACAATGACTTTGGTTATTTTGCCTTATTAAAAGGTAGGTCGCATATACCTTCTTCATGAATAACGCCATGTTCACCTACATAGCTTCTTCCCCAAACATACATGGCTTCTAATACAGGTCTTAGCGCTTCACCAATAGGCGTCAGAGAATAGACCACTTTAGGGGGAATCTCAGCAAAAACTTCACGCGCAATGATTTTTTTCTCTTCCAACTCTTTGAGTTTTATCGTGAGTGTTTTTTGCGTAATTTCATGAATATCCTCTGAGAGTTCTTTAAAGCGCTTATTATGTTCGAGAAGATGCCAAATAATCGCTAATTTCCATCGGTCATTAAAAACATCCAGTGTCACTGCAACAGAGCATTGGTACTCTTTATTGTTAATACAATACATTGTTTTATCCTTTGAAAATTATTATAGCATAAAGAACATAAAACACTATTACTTACATAAAGTAAAGTAAGCGAAATTAAAGTTTAAAATATTTATAATGCTCTTTATAAATTATAAACACAAGGATACCCTATGCAAAACGATTTTACAAAAGCAATGGACTTTCGTCACGCGTGCAAACTTTTTGACGAGACCAAAAAAATCAGTGAAGAGCAAATGAACTTTATCCTAGAGGCTGGTCACAAATCGCCCTCTTCGTTTGGCATGGAGCCTTGGAAGTTTTTGGTCATCACCAACGATGCGCTTCGTGCGAAACTTCGCCCTGTCTGTTGGGATCAACCCCAAATCACCACCAGTTCCCATCTTGTCATCATTTTAGCGGCGATTGATGCGGTCAAAGTGGAGAGTGGCATTCCGATGAAACGCTTCGCACGACGTGAAATGCCTCAAGAGAAGAAAGATTTTTACATCAACCTTTACGCGAACCACCTTAAAGAGACACTTAGCTCTGATGAAAACGTGTACTCATGGACAGCACGCCAATGCTACATCGCGTGCGCCAACATGATGACAGCAGCAGCGTTTATCGGCATTGATTCATGCCCTATCGAAGGCTTTGAAAAAGAGAAACTTGAAGCGGCTTTAGGACTTGATACGAGCAAATACCAAGTAGCCATGGTCCTTCCATTTGGCTACCGCATCAACCCACAATCCACGCAACTTCGTGTTCCCTTTAACGAAGCGGTTGAATTTATCAAATAGTCTATTTTGACACGTCTCTTGGGTAAAGCTCAAGAGACTACGTTAGCCACTATGGCACTAGAGCTTGCCTCATACGAGGCAGAAATAAACTCTCTCTTATTTCATTTTGAAATATTTTAGCCTTTACATGTAAAAAAATTCTATCATGCGTGCATGAAATTAACCATCGAAAATAAACTCTCCATCTTAGCAGGCAGTGCCAAGTACGATGTCTCCTGTTCTTCCAGTGGCAGTGAGAACAACTACAAAACGGGCGAGCTTGGTTGTGCGCACAACAGTGGCATTTGCCACAGCTTCACGAGTGATGGCAGGTGTGTTTCTCTGTTAAAAGTCTTACTCTCCAATGTCTGTATTTACGACTGCGCGTACTGCATCAACCGTGTGAGCAATGACATCAAACGTACTGCATTTACGCCTAGAGAACTGGCTGACCTTACTATTAATTTTTACAAACGTAACTACATCGAAGGGCTTTTTTTAAGTTCAGGCATCATCAAAAGTGAGGACCACACGATGAGTTTACTGCTTCAAACCTTGCGCATTTTACGCCACGAGTACCGATTTAATGGCTATATTCATGTCAAACTCATCCCAGGAGCTTCTAAAGAGCTCATAGATGAAGCCACCCTTTTAGCACATCGCGTTAGCTCCAACATCGAACTGCCAAGTTCCAAAAGCCTTGCCCTGCTCGCACCCGATAAGACCAAAGAAAAGCTTCTCTCTCCGCTCAAACATGCCCGTGACATTACGTTAGAGCGAAGTAATAAACCCATTTCAATGAGCACGCAGATGATTATTGGGGCAACAAGCGAGAGCGACTTTGAGATATTAAAACTCTCTTCATCCCTATACCAAAAAGCGCTCTTAAAGCGGGTCTATTACTCCGCATACATTGCCGTCAATAACCATAAGCACTTACCAGTTCCAGAGCTTTCAAAACCACCTTTACTTAGAGAACATAGGCTCTATCAAGCCGATTGGTTGTTGCGCTTTTATGGCTTTAGTTACGATGAGATTTTAAGCGAAAACCAAAACTTAGATATTCAATTTGACCCAAAAACCTTTTGGGCGCTCTCCAATTTACATCTCTTTCCCATCGACGTAAACAGTGCCCCCAAAGAGATTTTGGTGCGCATTCCAGGCATCGGCATCCGTGGAACGCTCAAAATTTTGCAAGCCAGACGTTTTAAGAAGCTTTGCTTTGAAGACCTCCTCAATCTTAAAATTTCACTCAAGAAAGCACGCTATTTCATCATTGCGGGTAAAGATTTTCACAGAAGCACCTCTTTGTACACCGAAAAAATCAAACTAGCCCTTATTCATCAAGGCACGAACATCATTCAACCCACCCTTTTTGATACCTCCATCTATACAGGAGAGCTGTGATGATATTGCTTTATGATGGCAGTTTTGAGGGTTTTTTATCTTTAGTTTATGAAGTCTATTACGAGAAATTACCCATCAGTTCTATTGTGAAAAAAATGCCAGAATCTCTTCTGTTCGAGCGTTTTCATGAAATCTTTACCGATGAAACCAAGGCACGCAAAGTTTTAGATGCTATCATCAAACACTTTACCAAAGAGCAACAACGCACTATTTTTAATATCTTTTTATGCGACACGAGAGCGTATGAAATGGCACTTTTGGAGTACCTTCGCATCGGCTTTAAAAACCCAAAAATACTACGTAACATCAACAACCCCAACCTTTTTTACATTCAAAACCTCGAAAAAGAGCTGTTGTGTTTGGTGCATAAAATGTACGGCTTTACCCGCTTTGAAGAGTTGGAAGATGGTACGCTTTATGCCAAAATAGAGACAAAGTTTAACATCGTCCCTTTTTTGGGAGAACATTTTTGCAAACGTTTGGGCAACATTCCTTTCATTATTCATGACATCAAACGCGCTCTTGCCTTTGTGAAAAACGATGAGCTGCATGAAATCCGCTCTATCGCGGCCTTTGATGCACCGAGCTTTTCAAGCGAAGAGGAAAAATTTAAAGCGTTATGGAAAAGTTTTTTTAAAGCAGCATCGGTTGAAAGTAGATACAATCCAAAACTACAGCAAAGTTGGGTTCCTCTTTTATATCGTACGTATATGAGTGAGTTTCAAGCGTAGAAAAAAGGGGTTGTAGTTTTACATGTAAAAAAGCTTTGCGTAAGGGTGTAAATGCCCAAACGCATCGTTTGGACATTTACATGTAAAAAGATTAAAGAGAATCTGCGTGCTTTTCAAACGCCTCTTTGTCCCAACCGCCACCGAGTGATTTGTACAAAGAAACCCCTGAACTAAGCAATGCTTGTTTGGTTTGTGATGTCGCTAATTTGGCTGAGAGTAAATTTCTCTTCGCATCTAAAAGTGTGAGGTAATCACCATAACCACTCTCATACTGTTTTTGAGCCAACAGATAGACTTGCTCAATGTTTTTTTCATAAGCGAGTTGATGTTCAAGCTTTTGGGTAAGCGTATGTCGTTTATTCAAAGCATCATACACATCTTGAAAGGCTTGTTGGACTGTCTTAGCATACGCAATCTCCGCAATTTCTTTATTGGCTTTTGCGCTATCAACATTTGCACTGGTTTTTCCCATATTAAACAGTGGTGCGGCAAGGCTTCCACCAAAGCTATTCATCCCTGATTGAGACTTAAGGAGATTAGAGAGTTGTGTGCTCTCAAACCCAAGCGCTCCTGAGAGACTGATACTTGGGAAATAAGCCGCTCTGGCTACACCAATGTTGGAATTGGCTGCTTTAAGATTCTCTTCGGCTTGCTTTATATCAGGACGTTTGGTTAAAAGCTCTGATGGCAAGTTTGAAGGTACATGAATATCTTGTGGCAACACTCTTGGCAATTGCGTTTGACTAAACAGCGCAATGGCTTCAGGCGATTTACCCACCAAAACAGCGAGTGCGCTTTGTTGCAATAAGATAGATTGCTCTAACGCATCTTTCGTAAGTTGTGCGCTGTTAAGCTCAGCACGATCCGATAAAAGCGTACCTTTAGAAATAGCACCTAAGGCGTATTTAGCCTCATTACGTTTCAACCCTTCTTCTCTTGCTTTGATGGTTTCATTCGTAATGTCTAGTTGCTCATACAAACTAATAAGGGTAAAGTAACTGTCCGCTACACTGGAAGCTAAGGAGATTTCTACCGTATCTTTAGCCGCGTATGTTGCAAGTAAAGAAGCACGAGATGACGCTTCGGCTTCTTTATACTTGCCCCACAAATCGATCTCATAACTAAGCACTGCACTGAGTGAAAAGTCGTTATAAGTCGTGTGCGCTTTAGAATTATACGTATCGCTACTGGTTCGTACACGTTGCCCTGAACCTTGTAAATCAAGACTTGGGTAACGATCCGATGTACTGAGCGATAACGAAGCACGCGCTAAAGAGATATTCGCCATAGCTGTTTGCAAATCATAATTATGGGCAATTGCCTCATCAATAAGAGCATTGAGCGTTGTATCATTGTATGCTTTCCACCACGTTTTATTGACCTCTGACGCCGCTTTAGAAGCATCATTTTGGTACTGAGCGGGAAAAGAAGTTTGAGGAATGTTCAACTCCGGTGAGAGCGAACATCCACCCAATGCAAGTGCAAGAACTGCACTTAAATATAGACTATTCTTCATCTTTTTTTCCTCTACGTGTAAACTTTTCATTGAGTTTGGCTAACCAGTTGTAAAAGAGTGGAATAAAGAAAATAGCAATCGTCGTTGCCGCAATCATACCACCAATAACACCTGTACCAATCGCGTGTCTGCTTCCCGCACCTGCACCTGAGCTAATCGCCAAAGGTAAAACACCAATGGTGAAGGCAAGAGAGGTCATAACAATCGGACGGAAACGTAAACGTGCCGCTTCTAGGGTTGCATCAAAAATAGATTTTCCTCGCTCTTGGGCTTGCATCGCAAACTCAACAATCAAAATCGCATTTTTCGCTGATAAACCAATGAGAACCAACAAACCTATTTGGAAGTAAATATCGTTACTAAGGCCTCTTAAGTAAACAGCCGTAATCGCGCCAAAAACCGCAAATGGAACCGCTGTAACAACGGCGAGTGGCATCAACCATCTCTCATACTGTGCTGCTAGAATCAAGAAGATGAAGACGATACCAAACAAGAACGCTTGAGAACCACTACCTTCCATCGCTTTTTCTTGATACGATGTTCCAGCCCAGCCCATAGAATAACCATAAGGAGCCACTTCATTGACAACTTCTTCAATCGCACGAATAGCGTCACCTGAAGTATAACCAGGCTTTGGCTCACCGACAATTTTAGCCGCCGTAAAAACATTGAAACGGTCTACAATATCAGGGCCTACCGTTCGGTTATAAGAGATAAGCGCACTAATAGGAATCAATTTTCCTGAACTGGATTTGACAAAAACATTTTTCATATCTTCAGGATTTTCTCTAAAATCAACGTCCGATTGGACATTCACCTGATACGTACGACCAAACAAGTTAAAGTCATTCACATAGTATGAGCCAAATGTTGCTTGTAAGGTACTAAAGACATCTTTAATAGCAACACCTAAAGCTTTCGCTTTTTCACGGTCTAGTGTAATCTGATACTGAGGAACAGCTGTATCAAAGGTACTTCTTACCATGGTAAGTTCTGGTCTTTGGCGTGCTTTGTTTACAATTTCATTAGTAACTTTTCCAAGGTCTTGAAGTGTTCCACCTGTTCTATCTTGCAAATACATTTCAAATCCACCAGAGATACTCAAACCCATAATTGGAGGAGGATTAAGCGCAAAAATGGTAGCTTCAGGTATACCAAAGAAAGCACCGTTTAACGTACCACTGATGGCTTCAGAGTGCTGATTTGGTGCCTTACGTTCATTCCAATCTTTAAGAGATAAGAACGTTGTAGCCGCATTCGTTTTTGCAGCTCCACTAATTAAGTCATAACCTGAAATCGCGATATTGTATTCAATATCCGTCATTTTGTTGGTAATTTGACTGATGTCATTGCTCACTTCTTTGGTACGAGTTAAAGAAGAAGCTGGTGGTAATGATGTTATGGAAAGTAAATATCCTTTATCTTCCATTGGAACAAGAGACGTTGGCACTTTTTGGAACAGATGATATGCCGTACCCATTAAAACCGCAAATACCATAATACTAATCAAACCATGGCGAACGACTAAGCTTACGCCACCCGTAAACCAATTAGTTGAAGCATCAAAAAACTCATTAAATTTCTTAACAAACCAAAAGGGTTTTGGCTCTTTTTTCTGAAGAAAAATAGCACAAAGGGCAGGTGTTAACGTAAGAGCGACCATACCAGAAATAACCACTGAGATAACAATCGTAATTGCAAATTGTTGATACATTGACCCCGTAAATCCACCCATAAACGTTACAGGGATAAATACCGCACATAACACTAAAACGATAGCAACAACAGGTCCTGTTACTTCTTGCATAGCTTTAATCGTTGCTTCTTTAACCGTAATATCTTTTTCCGAATGTAAAATACGCTCAACGTTTTCAATAACGATAATAGCATCATCCACAACAATACCAATGGCAAGCACCAGTCCAAAAAGCGTTAAAAGATTAATCGAATATCCAAGTGCGTACATACCCGCAAACGTTCCTACAATAGAAACAGGAATCGCAAGAACGGGAATAATCGTCGCTCGAACATTTTGTAAAAAGAGATACACAATAATCACAACGAGCAACAAAGCTTCAATTAATGTCTTAACAACTTCATTAACCGATTCTTGAATAAATTTCGTTGTATCGTATGGAATGAGGTAAGACATATTTTCAGGAAATGATTTAGATAATTTTTCCATAGCTGCATCAACTCTTTTAGCTGTTTCTAAAGCATTGGCACCCGATTGTAGGTAAATACCGATTGGAACCATCGTCTGGCCATTGAGTGTCGCCGTTACATCGTACGATTTTGCACCAAGTTCCACACGTGCCACATCTTTAAGGCGAAGGGTTGAACCATCTTTGTTTGATTTTAAAATGATGTTTTCAAACTCATCAACCTTATCAAAACGTCCTTGCGTTGTTACCGTATAGGTATACGCTTGCGAACTTTTGGCAGGTGTTTGATTAAAACGTCCTGTTGCAAACTGCGCATTTTGCTCTGAGATAGAATTGATGACATCGTTTGGTGTAAGATTGTATTTTGCCAATTGGTCAGGTTTCATCCAAATGCGCATTGAATAATCAAGTGTTCCAAAAAGTGAAGCATCACCGACACCTTCAACCCGTTTAAGCTCATCAATAACGTTAATCAACGCATAATTCGCCATATAAATCTGATCGTAACTATTGTTTGGCGATATGATAGAAATAACTTTCAAAATCGTGGATGAACGTTTACGAACAGTCACACCTTGTGCTTGTACTTCACTCGGTAAACTACTCAGTGCCGCTTGAACACGGTTATTGACGTTAATCGTCGCTTGATCCGCATCAGTTCCAATTTTAAAATAAACATTAATTGTAAGAGAGCCTGTGGATGAAGCGGTTGAAGACATATAAATCATATCTTCAACACCATTAATCTGCTGTTCTATCGGTGCAGCTACCGTTTTTGAAATCGTTTCTGCACTTGCACCAGCGTAGGTTGCTTGAACCGTAACCTGAGGTGGTGTTACTTGCGGATACTCTTCAATAGGCAAACCTTTAATGCCCATTAGACCAGCAATAATCACAACAATTGAAAGAACCGTTGCAAAAATAGGTCTATTGATAAAAAATTTAGAAAACATTCTTTATTCCTTCGCTTCTGCAACCGTTACGGCTGAACCTGGTCGAAGTTTTGTAAGATTATTGGTAATCACGACATCTCCTGCATGTAAACCACTCTCAATGATGTAGGCATCATTATTCACGGTTCCTGCTTTTACAAGAACTTTTGACGCTTTATTCTCTTTTACGACATATACATATGAACCCGTTGCATCTTGAAGCAGTGCTTTTTGAGGAACGCTCAGTGCATCTTTATAGACCAAACCTTCCACATTCACACGCACAAAAAGACCTGGAATCAAAATGTTATTAGGATTTGCGAAAGTTGCTCTTGCTTTGATTGTTGATGTTTCAGCATCAACATAACTATCTATAAAATCCAATGTTCCATTTTTATCGTAAGTATTGCCATCTGAAGTACTAAGTTGTACGGGAAGCTTTGCTTGCGCAATACTGCTCCAATTACCCGTACCCATCACGTAACGTTTTTTAAGCAACTCAATATCGGGTAAAGAAAACTCAACATACACAGGATCCGTTTGTGTAATTGTCGTCAGAGCCATCGTATCACTGCTTGAGCCTACATAACTTCCTATATCTTGAGTATTTAAACTTGTCATACCACTAATAGGTGCTTTAACTTTCGTATAGTTAAAATCAATCGTTGTTTGCTTAAGCGTTGCTTGCGCGGCTTTAAGGGATGCTGATGCTGATTCAAAAGCAGATAAAGCAGCATCACGCTCTTTTTGGCTTAGGGCATCTTGTTCAAACAACACTTTTGTTCGGTCCCAATCACGGCTTGCTTGTTTGAGTGTAGCTTCTTTGACGCCAACATCTGCCGCAGCCACTTGCATTAATGCCTCGTAACGATCGGAGTCAATTTGATACAGCATATCCCCTGCTTTAACAAAACTACCCTCTGTAAAAAATTTCTTCTCTAAGATACCGCTCACACGGGCAACAACATTGACTTGTTGCAAGCTTTTGACTTTTGCTGGATACTCAAGAGAAACAGGAATATCATGAGGAGCCACTTTATACGTTGCGACACTTAATGGTGGCATCGCTGGCATGCCTTGTGCCCCACTCTTTTTACCTTCACCTGAGCATCCGGTGATAAGGAAAGCTCCCAAAGTTGCTATTAATGCGTAATTAGCATACGCTAAATAAACTCTATTTTTAATCATTTTTATCCTCTCTCATATGATTTATCCCTCATAATATATTCCATTATTACACAGTGTATACATCTAACAACACTAGAATAATAATCCATAATGATTGCCTATTTCCGCCATATTTTACTATGGAAGAACAATACCGAAACATAGTGTAATGTAAATTACATTACATTTTGGTTGGAATTATAGTCACAAAAAGCTTAAGAAGTCAAGCTTATTTTTCCATTACCGAAAAAAATGTAATTATTGTTTATGAAACGCGTAATCCTCTACAAAATATCTTGACAATTTGATTCAGTGCTTTTGTTTGTTTTTCTTCTGAAATATCGGTTTCAACACCTAAAATTCGAGGAAACATAAAAGGTTCTTCGAGTGCATTTAAAAATTGTTGTGCGCACAACGTTGCATCGTCTAACTCAATATGACCTTTTGCCTTTTCATTTTCCAAATATTCTGCAATGATGTTTGTGGGGCGTGCCATAATACTTTTCATAATCTCTTCACCTAATTTTGCATCATTCATATAACCGACAGAGACAATCAAGCGATGAAATAAAACAGCATCATCCGTAATAATTAAATCCAAAAAAAGCTTACCTGTTTGCATTAAAAATTCTTCTATGCGACCTTCATAACAATGACTACGTCGTTCCCACTCACCAAAAAGTTCTTCTGTTTTTTGCTCTAACACATAAATTAAAAGTCGCTCTTTATTACCAAAGTGTTTATATAACGTTGTCAGTGAACCTCCTGCATGTTTCACAATATCGTTCATACTGACGTTTTCGTACCCATTATCTAAAAAAAGTCGATACGCCACATCTAAAAATTTGGTACAGCGTGATTCAGCCTTACCACTTATCTTTTCAAATAAAGAACCAAGGTAACACTTCTTTTCACTCATTCACGTTCTCTCCTTTCACAATTTTCTGCAATTATACAACAAATCAATTTTTGAGCATTAAATGCACATATAATAGTGTTTTAACTAAGGAAGATTATTATATTATTGCTTTACATGTAAAGTTTTTTAGATTTTATCCGATAGTGTTTTATCGTGTAATAACATGTCATATTTTGAAATTTTTTTGGAGCATTATTTATGGATTTAACCGTTATCCTAGGTATGATTCTATCTGTAACCTCAGTTGCTGTTGGAGATCTCATGGAGGGTGGAAATCCTGTACATGTTCTGCATCTCACCTCATTCCTTATTGTTGTTCCTACCGCTATGGCATCCGCTATGACAGGTACTTCGCAAGAATATGTCAAAGCTGCTTTTAAAGAATTTAAGCTTATTTTTAAAAAATCACCGATTGATTTAAACGCACGTATTAAACAGATTATCGACTTTGCCATTATCGCAAGACGCGATGGTATTTTAGCGTTGGAATCTCACGCCAACCAAATGGAAGACGAGTTCTTCAAAAAAGGGCTCAGCATGGCAGTTGATGGTACGGAAGCGCATGAGATTGAAGAAACACTTGAAATTTTAATCGAAGAGACAGAAGAGTACTACCATGGTGCAGCGCATTACTGGCTACTTGCTGGTGAATCATGCCCTGTTATGGGTCTTGTCGGCGCCGTTTTGGGTCTTATCTTGGCACTTCAAAAATTAGACAATCCTGCTGAAATGGCGGCAGGTATCGCGGGTGCATTTACCGCTACGGTCACCGGTATCGCGGGAGCTTATATGTTTTTAGGACCTTGGGGAAATAAGCTCAAGGGCAAGTCACGCGATATTATGAAAGAAAAACATATTATTCTCGCTGGAATTTTAGGCATTTCACATGGTGACAACCCAAGAACATTGGAAATGAAACTTCTTAATTATCTCTCTCCACTTGAAGAGAAAAAAAGCCAGTTTGATAAATAAGGGATAAACCGTGGGTAAAAAGTGTAAAGCAACAGAATGTCCAGCAGGAGAGAAATGGGCTGTACCATATGCCGATTTCCTTAGTCTGCTTTTAGCTCTTTTTATTGCTTTGTACGCACTTGCTTCCGTTAATACTGAAAAAATGAAAGCCCTGAAAGAAGAGTTTGTCAAAATCTATGATTACAGTGCAAAACCTGAAGAAGCCAATCCTGTTATACGGATGAATACCAAATCAGGTGACGCAGCTAAAGATAAAGACAAAGGTAACGCAGGCGGCTCTTCTGCACAGCTGGAGGAGATTTCACGTCTGGCTGAAATGATTCAAAAAATGAACATCGGCGAAGGATCACTCGAGCAAAAAATAGACGGTGCGATTTTAAAACTTCCCACAAAACTTCTCTTTTCACCAGGCTCTGCTGAAATCAATAACAGTGATTCCATGCTGTTCTTAAAACGTGTCTCTGATATTGTGGCAATGCTTCCTAAGAATGTTGAGATTATTGTCAAAGGCTATACCGATAATTTACCACTGCCTAATGGCTCGAAATTTCAAGATAATTTAGAGCTTTCAACCGCACGTGCCAATGCGGTTATTCGTGTGCTGATTCGCAATGGTATCGCACGAGATCGTTTGAGTTCAGCAGGTTATGGCGATACCAGACCCGTCTCTAACAATGATACCTCAGAAGGTCGAGACAAAAACAGTCGTGTTGAATTTACCATGCGTATTTCTGGACCTAATAACGCTAATAAAAAAGAGTCTATTCTAGACACACTTAACTCCATCAATAAAAAAGCAGAATAGTTTTCTGCTTTTGACTTTTACATGTAATGAGTTTTACCTATGATTCAAGTAACAAATTTATCTAAACATTTTGGTGAACAAACCCTGTTCAATAATATCAGTTTCACACTTGGTAGCGGTTACAAAGTTGGCTTTGTCGGGCGTAACGGTTCAGGAAAATCGACCTTCTTTAAAATTTTGCTGGGCGAAGAAGAACATGATGAAGGCGATATTCTTATCCCTAAAAATTATACTATCGGTGCGTTAAGGCAACATATAGAATTTACGCATAAAACCGTTCGTGCAGAATGCGCGTCTGCTTTGAGAGGGGATGAAGCCTTTGAACTCTATAAAATAGAAAAAATGCTTTTTGGCTTGGGATTTTCACAAGACGATTTAGACAAAGACCCTATGAGCTTTTCAGGTGGCTATCAGATTCGCATGAATTTAGTCAAATTGCTTGCTGCAAATCCAAGTTTATTGCTTTTAGATGAGCCAACCAACTATTTGGATATTGTCTCAATGCGTTGGCTCAAAACATTTTTACGTGAATTTAAAGGTGAAATCATTCTTATCACGCATGATAGAGAATTTATGGACGCTGTCACCACCCATACGATGGGATTAAGACGCAAAAGCCTCAAACTGCTTGAGGGCAATAGTATAAAATACTACGCCAAATTAGAAGAGGATGACGAACGATACCTCAAAACCAAAGCCAATTTAGATAAAAAACGTGCTGAACTTGAAGATTTTATTACGCGCCAAAAGGCCAAAGCCTCCAAAGCTGTGATGGCACAAAGCAAAGCAAAACAGTTAGAAAAAATGGGTGAAATGGATGATTTGGAAGAAGAGAGCTCGCTTGAATTCTCTTTTAACTACAAAAAGACTCCTGCAAAAACCATTATGGAAACGCACCATTTATCCTTTGGTTACAATGCGGCTACTCCGCTTTTTCAAAACCTCTCCTTTAGACTTGAAAAAGGGAAATGTTTAGCAATTATCGGTAAAAATGGTAAAGGAAAATCCACACTCCTCAATCTTTTAGCAGGCGAACTTCCCTTACAAGAAGGTGAAATTCGTTTCCATCCAGAGACATCTATCGCGCATTTTGGACAAACCAATATTCAAAGATTAAGCCTGAAAAATACCATTATTGATGAAATATACGAAGTCGATCCTCTTCTTGGTATTACGAAAGTGCGTTCTATTTGTGGCGGTATGATGTTTAGTGGAAAACTTGCCGAAAAAGAGATTAGTATTCTCTCAGGTGGAGAGAGAAGCCGTGTCATGCTTGGAAAAATTATTGCCACACCTGCAAACCTTCTCTTTTTGGATGAACCAACCAACCATCTTGATATGTACTCCATTGATGCGTTATGCGATGCTATTAAAAACTTTGAAGGCTCAACGATTGTCGTCACGCACTCGGAAATGCTTCTTCGAAAACTGGCTGATAATTTGATCATCTTCCATCACGATAAAGCGGAATTTTTTGACGGAACATACGATGATTTCTTGGAAAAAATCGGCTGGGAAGAAGAAGGTGAAACTACGCCTAAAAAAAGCAACCAAAACGACTACAACGAAATCAAAAAGCTGCGTACAAGACTGATTCAAGAGCGTAGCTCCAAACTTTCGCCACTGAAAAAAAACATCGAACATTGTGAAGCTAAAATCATGAAACTGGAAGAAGAAGTGATGCAGAAGAACGAAGCCTTAATCGCCTGTTCTTCCAACAATGACATCGGTGAACTGCAACGCCTTTCAAAAGAAGTTGCAAGCCACGAAAACCTTCTTGAACAGCTTTATGAAGAGTTTGAAACGTTACATGTAAAACATGATGAACTTTTTGAGAGCTATGAAGCACAATTGAAAAACATCGAAAATTAGTGTAAAATTGCAGAAAAAGCAAAGGGCAAAAATGCATTACGATGTTAGACAACTTCTTCAAGAGAGTGGCTGCTCTCCAGAATTTATTGAAGATGCAATGCGTTATGAAAAACTTTATAAAGGCAATATAGATTCTTTTATCGACCAAGTGGAAGAGATTCTAATGAGCGATGAAAAGTATGATGATGCGTTTGAAGACGATGATGAATTTGACGATGAGGAAGACGATCCTATCTATAAGAGCGATTACAATTACGATGGGAACGAAGATGACATCTATTTTGAAGATGAAGATGGCGAAGAAGCTTACGAAGAGGATGAAGAGGACGAGTAAGCCTCTTCACATATCAATAGAAAATCCTTTATCAATATAAGGGTACTTCAAATCACACTGCATATACCTTAACGGCAACAAGGTTTTACAACTCGCGTGAATTAAATAACCATTTTTAGGTGCGATTTTATCAATATATTCGCGCGCACTTTCCCAATTAAGATGCTTAGTCGATACATAATTTGGCTCATAGCATGCATCAAGAAAAAGATATTCTAGAGGTTGCTGACGCAAAAAATCAAGGGATTGCTCAGAGATTCCACCACAATCGGTAAGATACGCCACACAACTTTTGCTAGTTTGAATTACATATCCTTGTGTTATTTTGGAGTGTTCCAGTGGAATAGCAGTGATATGTATGCCTTCGATGTCGATCGTTTCAAAAGGCTTCATCGTATGATAGACAATGGAGTCTTTATGAACCAATAAATCGCCAAACCCCTGTTCATCTTGCGGGATGTAGCATGAAATGCTTTGCGCTGATTTGCGTAGACGTATCAAACCTAAACAGTGATCAGCATGAAAATGGGTCAAAAATACGGCACGGATTTGGGTCGTATTAAACGCTTCACTTAAAATATCATACCCAGCATCAAACAAAATGACACTACCATCTTCTAGTGTTAAATAGGCACAAGTGGAACGGTTGCTCCCACCTTTTTTTCGTGCTTCCTGACAGATAATACACTCGCATTGATGCAGAGGAATGCCTCCCGTATCCGATGTCCCTAAAAACTCAAATTTCACATAACAGCCTTTTTGCAAATGTGAAATTATACAAAATCTACTGCTTTTTTTCTAAAAGCATTTTATTGAACAAAGAAAAAAGTTGTTTTGATGCATTTTCAGCCACTTTAAAATGATTGATAACGCCAGATATATCATTCAAACAATTTCCCTCTTTAACGCATTTTATCGCTTGATTAATCTCATAATGTACCGATTTATGTGGTTCTTCAATTGCCTTAAATGCCGCAGTTTTTCCAAAATTTTCAACACCAATACTTGCGTACCATTTGCCTAAACGACAATTAAGATGGTCACTCAATTCTTTATGGTCTTGGTCAAATACGGAGCCATATCCTGAGAGTTTAAATATTACATGGTCTAACTTGGCAAGTACCGCAAAGATTGTAAATGTAATCTCTTGAGAGTCATTTTGAATCGTCATAGCATTCTCTTGTAACGCCTCAAAGGACTCTTTAAAGCTCTGAATATGCACATTAGATTGCGTCGTGACATTTTCAATAGCTTCATTTTGCTGAAACATTGCGTTGGCATTTTGTTTAAGAACATTGATGTTCATTTCAACTTCAGAAGTCGCTTTTTGTGTTCGCTCAGCTAGTTTTCGTACTTCATCGGCTACAACGGCAAACCCACGTCCATGCTCACCTGCACGTGCCGCTTCAATAGCCGCATTCAGTGCTAAAAGATTGGTTTGATCCGATATGTCTTTAATCAAATTAATGACTTGATTGATTTCATCAATACTTTGATGTAACCCTTCAGCAATATGGCGTGCTTGATTTGAAGATTGTGTGATTTCACTGAGCGAAACAACGAGTTCATTAGAAATATGACTGAGTTCCTCAACGCTTTTTAACGTAAAATCGCCAAGGCTTGCTATCTCCTTAGATGCATCCAAGTTCTCTTCCACATTACGTTGAATCTCCCCAACCCCTCCTCTACAACCACTTAACATTGTACCAATCAGTTCTGTTTTAAGACGATTCTCATTCAATGTTTTTTCTGTTTGCTTTTCAGCTTTTTGAAAATCAGTCAATTGTTCATTCAAGTGTAAAATTTCTAATTTAAGCTGTTCATTTTCTGTATGTAACTCTTCATTTTTTCGTTCGTATACTGCTATTTTTTTGCCAAACATTTACCTTCCTATTTATAACTATAGTGATGAAAAGTATAGTATATTTCTGCAAGAAATATATTTTTTTTTCGTCAAATACAAATCTAAAATCTATTTTTCACTCTAAGTTCTTCTATCGCAAACTGTTTATTGAAATTGTCCCAATTTTAGATTTAGATTTTCTGCAAGTTTAGAAAGATGATCGGCGGCAGATGCAATTTCTTCAACGCTTCTTGCATTTTCACTCGTAATAGAGTTGATATTTGTCACAAGATTCACAATTTTATCCGTATCTTGTGCTATTTTATTAGAATTATTTGCGCTCACCGTCACCGATTCTACGCTTTCATTCATCACACTTGTTGAGCTGACAATCGTCTCTTCAACCGTCGTGGAAACACCTGCCAAACGTCTAATATTTTGTGCATTTTTTGTCATTTTGTCCGATGAATTGACAATGGATTGAACGATAATATTGATGGTTGCGTTAATTTCATTTAAAGAAGATTGCGTTCGCTCTGCTAACTTTCGTACTTCATCCGCAACAACCGCAAAACCACGTCCGTGTTCACCTGCTCGTGCCGCTTCAATAGCCGCATTGAGTGCTAAAAGGTTGGTTTGATCTGCAATATCAGATATGACTGTTAAAATTTGTTTAACTTGTTCAGCATCTTTACTCATTTGTTCTAACTGTTCGGCTAAAGCAGATTCTGCTTCACTTGCAAGTTCGACTTCATTTTTAAGCATCACAACTTCATTTTTGGCTGTTTCGAGTTTTCCACTGGCTAAAGTAATACTCTTTTTCATCTCAACAGAAAGCAATGCAGTTTCTTGAACAAAACGTTTGATTGATACAATTTCTTCAATTGTATTTTCAACAATTTTAGTGCTATCTTCTGCATTTCTACCTATTTGCATACTCGTAGTACTGAGTTCATGTGAAACAGAAGCGTTTTCATTGGATGAGTGTTTGACATCTTCAATAATATGCTCTAAGGTTTCGACTAAACTATTGAAGCTATTGACGATTTCTTGTATCTCATTTTTTTTGCCATAATGAATGCGAAATTTCAACTCTTTATTGTGAACAAATCCTGATATACCATCTCGAATGAGAAAAACACCTTTCATGATATTGTTGCGAATCATAATACCAAAGATGATGACCGTAATAGCAACGATGAATGACAAACCAATCATCATTGTCGTTGCACTCTTTTTTTCAATGACGGCTAATTTTGCATCTTTATCCGCTAATTGTTGGTTATACTCCATATGTTCGTCAATTGTTTTGGTAATATTTTGTGCTAAAGAACGATTTGAAAGAACCAGTGTTTTTACTTCAACATTTTGATTGTTCATCGAAAGTTGTAAAAGCTTTTCTACAAAAGCACTATACTGCTTAAAATACTCTTTTTCTTTTGTGTATAATTCTTCGTCTTTTGCATCAGAAAGAAATGCCTTATAACTCTCTAAATCTTTTGTAAACTCTGCCTTATACGTGAAATATCTCTCTTCTATTGCTTTCATATCTTTTGCATCCGTAGAGCCCATGTGTTCCCAAACCGTAAGACGAATACGGTATAACCCTTTTTGCAATTTTCCCATCAATAAAACACTGGGTAACGAATTTACATTACATGTATTTGTCTCTTCATAAACGCGTTCCATTTTTTGAATACCTATTGTAAAAACTGCCCCTATTCCCACAATGGCAATGAATAGCATTGTCATCAACTGTTTTGATATACTCATGTTTTACACTCCTTAGAAAATCAAGACTCTATTTATTTGAATAGAAAAGATGCTGTTCTAAATTTTCCCATTTATCTATCAATAAATCTTTCAACGCAAAATGTTTTAGGCTTACTTCTATCCCATCAAATCCTACACTGATTTTATATTTAATCTCTTCTTCATTGATTGTTACATGTAAAGGATTGAGAGCAACAAAATCATCACCAAAAATACGAAAGACAAAAGAGGTATAAAATAGGACTTTTAAACGCAGAACAACTTCTTTTAGAAGCGCATTACCGCATTCCCAACCAAAACGACGATTGTAAGGATGCATATGATGCAGTTGAATCACATAACAACATTTAAATCGCTCATTTTCATTGTTGTTATGTAAGAAGTAATTTAAATATTCTCCTGTGTAAGCTGATGTAATGGTATCTTTATAAAAATGGGCAAATCGCTCTTCTTGTATGCTATCTTCAGGCCATCTGTAAATTAATGAAATTTCATTAAACTGATGTAACACCGCTACTGCAACGTTAATGATATCTGGGTCGAACTGTGTTCCGCTGTGTTTTTTAAGTTCTTTGATTGCACTTTCAATTGTTTTGCGCGGCTTGTAAATACGATTGGTTGTCATAGCATCAAACGCATCTGCTACCGATAAAATTCGAGACAGAAAAGGAATCGCTTCACCGCTTAAACCATCCGGATACCCACCGCCGTCATATCGTTCATGATGATGCCTTACAAGAGGCATATACGGTTTAAAAGCGGTGATAAAACTCAGCATTTTTTCACCATCTGCTGAATGATTTTTGATAATTGCGTATTCATGACGATTAAATTTTCGAGGTTTTAATAAAATGGATTCAGGAGTGAGAATCTTGCCTATATCATGCAAAAGCCCCGCTTGATACAAAATATTTTGCTCTTCAATAGAACAACATAATGCTTCAGCGATTTTGCAACTGTACATGGCCACACGTTTAGAATGACCTGCCGTATAGGCATCCTTTTCCTCAATAACTGTTGTAAACATTTCAACAATTTCTTGTTCTACCATAGAAAAAGTATGCACATTGTACTCTTTGATTGAAGTTTTTTATGAAGATGAACCATATTTAATGAAATATATAGTATCTCATATGATAAATAAAAAATCTATTATAGTAGAGTACATCATATAGAATTAAGCAATCATAAAATTATAGGCAAATTAATGGTATTTTTACTCTATGATAATAGATTGTAATGAAATGCATAGAATACTAGACTTTCCTTACGTACAAATCTAGCATAATAGAGTCCAGATATGTTGAAACAACAAAAAAAGAATAATAATATAAATATACCCGTACTCGAATTCAATGAAAAAGATATAAAACTTTTTTATCAAAAAGTTGGGCAAAAAGTACAGCAAATACGCAAGCAAAAAGGACTTAGTCAATTAGAGCTTTCATATCTTATAGGATTTAAATCAACATCATTAATAGCGGGTGCTGAAGCTGGGTATGGAAACATCAAGTTTTCACTGGAACATCTTTATAAAATTGCTATGGCTTTACAAGTGGAAATCAAGGAGTTTTTTGACATAAATCATTAAATCAATTTGAACGCAACCAAACTCACTGCCATAACAAACATACCTAGAACAATGCCCAAAATCGTGGTATGTGCATTGCCATAAACCCTAGCAGAAGGTAGAAGCTCATCAAAAGAGATATACACCATAATACCTGCAACAATGCCAAACGTAATACCAAGTGTGAGCTGTCCCATTAATGGCAGTAAAATAAAAAACCCGATAATTGCTCCAATAGGTTCGGCAAGACCCGATATAAAGGCATACCAAAAAGCACTTTTTCGGTTTCCCGTTGCATGGTATATCGGTAAAGAAACCGCCATACCTTCTGGAATATTATGAATCGCAATTGCAAGAGCGATACTCATGCCAATATGTACATTTTCGAGCGAAGCGATAAAGGTTGCGAAGCCTTCAGGGAAATTGTGAATACCAATGGCTAAGGCTGTAAAAATACCCGTTCGTTTTAAAGCCGCATCATGCATATGACGTGAAGAAGTGCTAGAACTTTTTAATACGCTGAGTTCTTGGTTACTTTTTGGTTCATGAGGATTCACATCTTCTGGAATGAGACGGTCTATCAGCGCACTGATACCAATACCTGCGAAAAAAGAGAGCAATGCTAAGGATTCACCAAGAATAGCGTTATGATAGATAGTGCTAAAAGCCATTTTAGACTTTTGAAGAATTTCAACAAAGGAGACATAAACCATCACTCCTGCTGAAAACCCAAGTCCGATAGATAAAAATGTATGGCTTTTTGCTTTAGAAAAAAAGGCCAGTAAAGCACCGATACCGGTGCTTAAACCAGCTAAAAGCGTGAGGAGAAATGCAGGTAAAAATTGCTCGAAGGTGACATGCAGCATACCCGCTCCTTTATTGAATTATAGAAGTGATTTTTTGATTTCTTGTAAAAATTCACTAATGTCATCATGAAGCGATTGTAAATCCTCTTCATGCTCGACTTCATCCGCTAAAATTTGGGATACCATATCATACGTAACGATATCTTTATCTCGTGTCATATCAACGATATGCGAATACGTTGCAATGGCACATTGTTCTCCTTTGATAGCATCGTTTAATATGGCAACGACATCAAAATCTTTTGGAGCATCATAGCCACAATGCGATTTTTTTAGCCATTCATCAGGATGCAATAGTGGAACTCCACCTAATTGAATAATACGATCAGCAACCATTGTTGCGTGGCGCAATTCATCCGCGGCGTGTTGCGTAAGCTCCGTAATAGCGGCATCTTTCATAAGCCCTTTAATGACTTTAGCCTCAATAAAGTATTGATAATACGCCAACCATTCATCTGCATAAGCGCGATTGAGTTTATTAACAACCTCTTGAACTTCTATTCCTTTGATAATGGACTTACCAACTCTTGCCATGATTGACTCCTTCATTTAAGATAGAATCATCTTACAGTAGTAAAACTAAAAAATATATTAAATAGTAATTTTTATTACTTAAACTCTTTCATTGATAAAGTTTTGAACAATACATCACTTCTTATATGGCTAATCACATCGATAAGCCCTTGATGAAAGCTCCCCATGCCCTGCTTTTTATCAGCCAATTCTCCAGCAATCGCCATCGTTGAAATACCTGCTATGGCACTAGGCAGAGCATTGCGTGATGCACCTAAAAAACTTCCAATCAATGACGTACTCATGCAGCCTGTTCCTGTCACGCTAGTTAAGGCGCTAACACCATTGTTTAATTCAAAACAGCGTTTTCCATCACTAACAATATCAGTTTTTCCCGTAATGGCAATCACGCACGACATCTTTTTTGCTAATGCAATAGCTATTTTACTGCCGTCATTTTCGGCTTCAAGAGAATCCACCCCTGAACTCTTAGCTTCTAGTCCGGCAATCGTTTTTATTTCTGCCATATTGCCTCTGATAACACTAAACGAGATAGCTTCCATCAGTTGCTCAACACTTTTTCGTCGAAATGTCGTCGCACCAACACCGACAGGATCAAGTACAACAGGAATGCCTTTCTCATTGGCTTTTACACCCGCCTTTAACATAGATGCGATGGTTCGTTCATTCGCCGTTCCAATATTCAATACCAACGCATCGCAAATGCCAACCATCTCTTCAACTTCTGTTATTTCATCTGCCATTATGGGCGATGCACCAATAGCTAAAACAACATTGGCACAATCATTAACCGTCACATAATTAGTAATATGGTGAATTAACGCTCGTTTAGAAGTTAAAGCTTCAAAAACTTTTTTTAGTTCTTCAACCATTTCCATGAAGCAACTCCTTTTTTCGTAATAATAAATAAAATACTGGTACACAGCATTGTTGGAAGCGTTGAGCCGAGCGCTAAATCAAAGGTAATAAACTCATAATAAAGCCCTACGCCCACTCCCCAAATGATGAATGAGCCGATATGCAAAGCCAAAGAAGGCTCAATCTGTATTTTTTTAAAGAGAAAATAATCACTCAAAACAATGGCATACAAAGGCCCAAACACAGACCCGATGGCATATAAAAAGTCCTCATACGCTTCAATCGGTGTCAAGAGTGCCACGATAAGTCCAATGAGAGCCATCACAAACGCTATCTTTCGCTCATTCATCGCAGGGAAAATATTGGTCAATGTCACTCCCGCGGAGTACGCATCCAAAAATGTTGTCGTAATGGTGGAGAGTAGAACAATGGCTAATGCAAAAAAACCTAGATGAAGCGTCATCATCATGCTACCAACACTGGCATCTTTGGCATAGAGTGCAATCGCCAGACCGATAGCATACATTAATGAACTACCGATAAAATAGCCCATAAAGCTACCGACTAAGCCACCTTTTTGATGTTTAGCAAAACGCGTATAATCAGCAATGAGCGGTAACCATGAAAGCGGCATAATGATACTAAGTTCCAAAGCAGCACCAAAACTCATGGCTTCTGTGGGTTTTACATGTAAAAAAGTGCCCTCTTGAAAAACGACACTGCATAACACTAAAGTTAAGGCAAACAGCAAGATAACGGCAATGACATTGAGCTTTTGAAACCCTTGTTTACCAAGCCAAATCCACAGAGCGATAAACAAACCAATTGCGATTGCCCATAGGTGGATATTATCCACCCCAAACAAATCGATACTGAGTTCATTCGCAGCGCGCCCACCTGAGATAATCATCACGGCAGTCCAGCCTATAAGTTGTAAAACATTAAGCAGAGAAAAAAGGTAAGAGCCGTAACGCCCAAACGAAATACGCGTGGACATAATGGCAGGAAGTTTACTTTTTGCGCCAATGACACCGCCTAAAATCAAAATAAATCCACCAATAAGATGCCCAAGAAGAATCGCTTTTAAACCTTCTTCAAAACCAAGAGGCGCTAAGAGCCCACCTGTAAAAATTTCTGCTAAAGAGATCGCAGCACCAAACCACAGAGCAAATAACCCAAAACTACTCAGGTATGTTTTTTCTTCTAACATGATAAACCTGCTTTAGTATAAAGTTCGTAAAAATGATGTACAGGACCAACACCTTTTCCGAGCACAAAACCATGTTCAATAGCCAGTGTTATATAGGCTTTAGCCGCTTCTACTGCTTCTTTAATGGGCATGCCTTTGGCAAGATTGGCGGCAATGGTCGAAGAGAGTGTGCACCCTGTTCCATGGGTATTGATTGTATCCAATCGTTTCGAATGAAAGAAATGAAAGGAGGAACCATCAAATAAAACATCGGTTGCATCATCAGCCAAATGCCCTCCTTTAACGAGGACACATTGACAACCTAATTGGTGCAAATCACGAGCCGCTTTTTGCATCAGCTCTATCGTATCAATTTTATAGCCCACGATGACTTCTGCTTCGGGAAGATTGGGGGTGATAAGTGTTGCCATCGGTAAAAGCAGTTCAATTAAACTCTTTTGTGCCTCAGGTTGCAAAAGCGCATAGCCACTTTTAGAAATCATCACAGGGTCAATGACCAAAGGAGGCAATGAATATTTTTTAAGTGTTTGAGCAATGATGGTTATCGTTTCTGGGCGAGAAACCATTCCAATTTTGATGGCATCAACACGAATATCATCAAAAATTGCTTCAATTTGATGCGCAATCACAGAGGGTGTAACATCTTGCACATCAAAGACACCTTGTGTATTTTGAGCTGTAATAGCAGTAATAACACTCATTCCGTACGTGCCATTGGCACTAAACGCTTTCAGGTCTGCTTGGATACCTGCGCCCCCGCAACTATCGGAGCCTGCAATGGTTAAACAATGTTTCATGGAACTTCCTCAAGGATTTACATGTAAAAATAAAAGGAAGTGTTGGAAGGAAAGAAGAGATGTGTTTTTGAAGACAGATTGGCTTTCCTACGCTGGCACTACCCAGATCAGGTCAAGGATCAAAGAATCACTATTCTTTATCTCAGCTGGTTTACCAGCGCTCCTAGCACTAATTTTCAAATCATTTTACACAGATTTGAAACTTTTTTCAAGATTGGTGAAATTCGATTCGATTGCGCCCATTATTTTTTGCGACATACAGTGCTTTATCTGCATACTCAATCATCTCATACAGTGAAGTATATCTGCAAAAACTGCATATTCCAATGCTCAAAGTGATAGGGATGGCATACGTTTGACATTTTGCAAGTTGCTCTTGAATGCGCAGGGCTATATGAGAAACATCTCTTTGCATAATGCCAGGAAAAAAGACAATAAACTCATCACCGCCATACCGTGCAAAGATATCACTTTCTCTTAATTGCCCGCGGACAAACTGGACAACATGCTGAAGGACATCATCACCCAAAATATGCCCATGCGAATCATTGATTTCTTTAAAGAAATCTATATCAATCATCATAATAGCAGAATACTTTTGATCGCAATCCATTCCTTGAAAACATGCTTGCACAATTTCTAAAAAATGTCTTCGATTGTAAATTTGAGTGAGGTCATCGTATTGGCTAAGCAATTTTAATTGCTTATTGTGTAACTTAAGGTTACCTATAATGTTTTTATAGTAAAAATATATCACTACAGTTGTTACCGTCAATAGCAAAATGATAACGAGCCATAGCACTTCTCTATCAATCATACACTTTAGCCAAAAATTTTATTTTTAATATTCACTATAGGGAATTTATAATTCATTCTAACCAGTATAAACTTAAATCATACTTCACTATAGGGAATACAATGCTAACATATAAAGAGTTTTCAGAGATAGAAATTCAAACTTTCTATCGACATATAGCGTATAATGTACAACGTATTCGTAAAATAAAAAAAGTAACACAATTAGATTTGGCACTTACCATTGGGCACAAATCTGTGAGTACCATAGCAAAGATTGAAGCGGGATTGGAAAACAAGCATTACAATATTGAACATCTCTACAAAATTGCAATAGCATTAGATGTAGATATCTGTGATTTTTTCAGACAGCCACACCTAAGCGATTAAAGTAACTCTTGGGTGTTATACTCTTTCAATAAAAGAGGTTTACCAAAATAATACCCTTGAGAATAATGCACCCCTAACGTTGTAAGAATATTAAAAATCACTTCATTTTCTACAAATTCCGCAATGGTCTTAATTTGATGCTCATTGGCAAAGCTGACAATGGTTTTTACAATAGAGATAGAGTAGTCATCACTTGCAATATTTTTAACTAAACTACCATCAATTTTAATAATATCCGGTTCATAGTCCAAAAGCCTTCCAAAATTCGAATAACCACTGCCAAAATCATCAATGGCAATGGAAACGCCTCGTGACTTAACCTCTTTAATAAACTGCTTAATCACTTCAAACTCTTTAATACTCGCATCTTCAAGCAACTCAAACGTGATGCGGTGTGCATGTTCTTTATGCATGTCTAAAAGACTCATTATCTTCCTGCGGGTTACATTTTCTTCTATATCCACAGCAGAAAGATTAATGCTAATGCCGGCATTGGTCTCATACAACGCTTTAAAAGAGTTATCTAAAACACGTTGCGTAATTTGTGTATAGTAACGTCCTTTTTTAGATATTTCCAAGAAGTCTGAGGGAAACCAGAGGTTGAGATGATCATCCACCAATCGAACCAAAGATTCAAATTTGACAATTTTTCGGGTTTTATTATCGACAATAGGCTGAAAGTAAGAGATAATCCCTGATGCGCTGAGTGCTTTTTTAACGGCGACAATAATGCCCATATTGACCTGTGCTTGTGCTTGCATCTCCAAAATCAAATCGGTGGCTAAAATAAAATTGATTTTTTTTCGTTCCGCTTTTTTCAAACCAAAATGAGCACTTTGATAGGGTTCTTTTCCACCATACGCCAAACTTGCTAAGAGAGAAACATTGTACTCAATTTCATTCAAATGAATGGTATCTGCTTCAATTTCTTTTAGAAGATGTTTGACTTTCTGCTTTAATGCATCCGCATCCAAAGGACACTTATTGATATCAAGCGCCAAGGCATATTCACCAAAGCCAAGGGCATAAATTTTTTCAAAAGGGCACTCTTTGGTAATAGTGTAAAATATCTTTTCTCCTAATTTTCGCTCCAACAACTCAACCAAATCGTTGCTATAAAATTCTTCAACCGTAGCAAAATCTTCAATTTTCAATAAAACAATGACGGTTTCTGGGGTACTGCTAATGTAATCAAAAAGCTGTTTTTTTGGATTCATAACTTCTGTAATATCATTGTGCAACGCGATATACTCTACAATTTCACCTTTACTATTTAATATAGGCTTAATGGCTGTCTTAGTGTAATAACTGCTACCAGTTTTACAACGATTTTTAATGATTCCTTGCCAAAGCTCACCTTGGGTAATCGTCTCCCACAACTCTTTGAAAAGTTCTGTTGGCATATCTTTATGGCGAATAATGGAGTAATTTTTGCCAATAATTTCATTACGGGCAAATCCTGAAATGGCACAAAAAGCATCATTGACATAAGTAATAATGCCATCTTTGTTTGTTTTAGAAACAATGGCACTTTTATTGGTAACTTCTAAGTATTGCGTTAATAAATCTTGTAATTTATCATGCTCGGCTTTAAGATGTATTTTTTCGATAATACTTCCTAAAACCTCCATAAACTGCCCTATTTCTATCGGCTTGAGTAAATATCCTGCTACACCTAAACGTATGCATTCCATAAAATAGTGTGTTTCATTGTAAGCTGAAAGAACAAGAACGGGTGTTTTTGGACTCAGATGGCGGATTTTTTCAGTCATTTCCAAACCATTCATTTTTGGCATATTGATATCTGTAATGACAAGATCAACATCGTTCTGTTTAAATTTTTCTAATGCATCTTCTCCATCGATGGCTTCAATAACATGTCCAAAAAATTCTTCGAAGATTAGCATAGAGCCTGCACGAGCTCCGATATTGTCTTCTACATATAAAAGTGTTAAATTACGTGCATCAGCAATACATTTTTTAAATACAGATTCCATCTCGTTCCCTTTATCCTAGTTCTAGTGTGTTCATCGTTGCAATATAATGGTAAAAACGGCACCATCAGCACTATTAGATGCTTTTATTATGCCACCACAATGCTCTTCAATAATTTTTTGACTCATATATAACCCTAAACCTGTTCCGTCTTTTTGCGTTTTCGTACTAAAGTAAGGATCAAAAATATGCGGAATAATTTCATCAGGTATCCCTCCTCCATTATCAGAAACTTCTAATATCAATGTTATGTCCGTTTTTCTTGTCATAATCTTTATCCAAGGATGTTGAACATGATTTTCTACGAGTATATCTTCGGCATTTTTAATTAAATTCAGTAACACTTGCATCAATTCATTAGAATAGGTTTTGAGAGGTTCATGGGATTGAAAGTTCATTTCAAGCCGAATGTTTTTATTTTCCAAGGTTACATTAATGATGCCAAGCACTTTTTCAATCACCTCTTCTAATGTCACCTCTTGTCGCTCTTTACTCGTTTTGAAAAATTGCCTAAAATCATCAATCGTTTGACTCAAATATTGAGAATAACGATTAACGTCATTGAGTTTTGCAGCAAAAAGTTCAGCGTCAAATTTATTCAAAGAGAGCTTTAAATCTAGCCCTTGAACGGTTGAGCTTATGGCACTGAGTGGTTGTCGCCATTGATGTGCGATCATACTAATCATTTCACCCATGGATGCCAAACGCGATTGTTGCACAAGCTGTTGATCTTTTTGTCTATTTTTTTCAACCTCATCAGCGATACGCTCCTCTAATGTAAGATTGAGTTCATGCAAGGCTTTTTGTGCCGCAAGTTTTTCATTTTCTCTTTTTTTATCCATACGTATAACGACGATTAAGATCATAAAAACTAACAATAAGAATGGAACCATCATTTGAAGAAAGGTTTCAAGCCCTTCCAAAGATGAGACCACTTTTTGGTAATGCTCTTTTGAAAAATCCAATGCCAACAAAGCAACATCGCCATTTTTTTGGACGATTGGAAATAAATACGTCGCCCATAACGCATCTACTTTATTGGCTTGGTAAATCACTTTTGGCGTACGTGTTTTTATCACTTCATTCCAAACGGTATCTTCTGGTTCGAAAAGCTCTTTAAAATTCAACTTGTTTTTTTTCTCTTTATCGCCATCAAGTAAAACTCGAAACCAGATAGAATTCATGTCTGGCTTATCAACAACGAAGATATTTTGAACTTTTTGGGTTTGAAACGTTGAGAGAAATCGTTCAAAAGCTTCTCGTTGCATACTATTCTCATTTAACGTGCTATACAACCCTTGCGATGGTTTTACATGTAAAAGATATTGGGCAATATTTGAAGCGATTTCATTGACTTCCTCAACGCCGGTTCTTTCAAAACTTGCCACAATATCTTTCTTGGTCTGTGAAAAGAAACTATAAAAAAGGATAATCCCTGCTAATAAAAAGACAGTGATAAATGTCAAGAAATGTGAAAAGGTTATTTTATTGAACATAACGTACCAACTCAGAAGGAAGAAAAATATTAAAATGCTCGCATCTGTCTTTATCAAAACGTAATTGAGGCCTGCCTTTACGCCAGTAAAAAGCACCTATTGTCTTCTCATCTTTTTGAAATACATCATAATTTGTCGTAAAGCGAGCAATTGCCTGACACTCTTTGGGCAGTGTTTCAAAGGTAGAGCCATAGATGATATCCGCATGAGTACATTGTGTGATAAGATTGTTAAAGGAACTGCCTTGTAATGAAATCGTCGGTTTTAACTCATAAATCAACAAAGGAATATCATTGATAGTAATCAGTTTAAACACTTTAGCGATAAGTTCTTGTTCGGGTGTTTGAGCAAAGGTAAGGCTACATACCCCTATGCATCCCATAAAATATCTTAAAAAAACCACTCGAAACCTAACATAATTTGTCGTTCTTGCACAGGGATGCTCAATGATTCCAAAGGTGAAAATGTTGAAAAATCAAACCGTGAGATGTACTGTTTTTCAGCATTGGCAAGAAGATTTTGACCTTTTAAAGAGATCACCAAGTTATCGCTGACGTTATAACGTATACCCAATGTTACATCAAATCCTGTATCATTATAATATTCACTGCGGGTGAAAAACAGCTCCTCAAAAAAGTCATACTTACGATAACGATTTTGATTGCGTAGTATGATTTGATGATTTCTATACTCCTTGTCATAGCCGGCATGATCAATCTGTTTATAACGATATGCCAGTAAAATTTTATTGAGCGTAGCATAATGATAGGTGTATTGGATATAAGAACTGAGGTGTTCCGTTGTCCCATCGGCAGTTTCAATACGTAAATTAGCATTGACATAGGGTGCATTTTGTATCCATGCATAACTCATAAAGAGTTCATAAAGTGATGGACCATCTTCAAACTTAAACTCTTGCGCCAATGAGTCAATAATTTGATTCTTAGGATACCCTGATGTCATATAAAAAGAACCGATAAGATAAGGCTCGACATAGCTTTCTGTATGGAAAGCAAAACTCTTGGAGGTCCAATGATCATTTGTATACGTTATCCCAGCGCGAGCCATTTGAACGTCATCATCACTATAACCACCATTATTATAGACTTGACTGGTTTGCACACCTAACGTTGCTACTAAAGTATCAGATAAAGCATAGCTGTCTTCCAAAAAGAGTGAGCCTATGGATTGCCTTGTTAGCCCACTGGTTGGCACATCACTTCCATTCATACGAACAAAATCAAAATTGATAACTTTATAACGAAGTTTTACACCTGTAATGAGATGATGGTCACCGAATTGAGTTGTATATTTCAGTTCAGAAGAGAGTGCTGAACTCGTGCTTTTGCTATCAATACTATTAATAGGGCTTCCTTTGTAGTAAAACAAAGGTGTATCGTTATAAGCAACATGGTCTTTTAACCCATCATAAGCAACTGAAAATTTCACATCTTCAAACGATTTTGAATATCCAACATGCGCATCTTCTGTAGTAATGGTAGATGCATCTAAGCTGGCATCAGCACTCAGACCTATCCATCCGCCTTTGTCCGTTTTAGAAGCATTAATCAAAAGACTTTGTGTTTCATCTCTCACGCTTGAAAAGACATTATAACGCTTTACATCACGGTTTAAATCATCTTTACTTGTCTCATATTCTTTGCGATTATCATTGGACGAGGAAAAGCGGGCAAGGTAATCTGTCTCATTCTCTTTCCCAATATATTGTACATTTTGCGTTGAGCCTTTTCGGCTTGTTACAATACCTTGAATACTCCCTCCGACATCTCTGTCTGCCTTTTTAGAAAAAATTCGTATTAAAACCGATGTTGGTTCACTGGAATACTCAAAAGAAGTAGAGAGGTTATAGACCTCAATATGATCAGCAAAGCCTAAATCAAGATCACCAAGGATAATGATACCGCTACCGTACATGGCCGTTGTAATTTCTTGATCGTCGATATAAACACGAATGAGACTTGAGGCAAAAGGGATAGGACCAAAAGAGAGAGGATCAGGTAATCCATAACGGCTCTCTCTGTACCCATCAAGCGTATACTTTAAAATATCACGCAAGTATTTCACTTGCATCATATCTAAATCTTGACGTGTATAGATAGTAGAAAAACCACTGTTTTCTAATTTTGTTTTTTCCGAAAGATCGTTTTTTTTCTCAATGGTACTTAAAAGGTTTTCAATGGAAGTATCTGCAAATAAATCTTGGCTCAACCACACTAACATAACACTGGCACAAACCAATTCTCGCATCCAAACTCCACATAAAGCTATTTTTTTCCAAATAATCCTATCATATTACCAATTAGTTAATAATTATATTATTAATTTTTATGAAAATAGTATGTTCTTATTACTGAACATTATATTTCTGAATCCAGCGCCTCAAATCTTTTAAACTCATAGGCTTGGCATATAAATAACCTTGTCCTTGTTCACAACCATATTCTGCTAAGAATTTTTCTTGCTCATGATGTTCTATGCCTTCTGCAAGCGTTGTAATTTTCATATTTTGCGCTAAATTGATAATGGAACGAACAATTGCACAGGCATCTTCTTGTTTGGGGATATCTTTGACAAATGACATATCTACTTTCAGTTTATTGATAGGCAATTTACGAAGATAACTCAGTGATGAATACCCTGTTCCAAAATCGTCAATAGCAATACTAATGCCAAGTTTTTGCATCTTTTTCAATAATGCAATCCATCGTTCTGGGTCATGCATAATGAAAGATTCTGTCACTTCCATTTCAATGACTGATGGTTCAATTTTGCTCTCTTCGATAACATCTTTGAGTGTTTTAATAAAATCACTAAATTCAATTTGAACACCGGAGATATTAATCGAAACAGTCCCTTCAAAAAGCCCTTCTTGATGCAAACTTACAATATCAAGGCAGGTCTGTTTTAGCACCCATGCACCCATTTCAATAATCAAGCGTGTCTCTTCCGCATAAGCGATAAAACGACTTGGAGGTAAAATACCTTCTAAAGGATGATTCCACCGTACAAGAGCCTCAAGTCCAATCAACGATTTTGTTTTTAAATCAATCTGAGGTTGATAATAGACTAAGAACTGCTGTTCTTTTATCGCATCTCGTAGGGCATTTTCCATACCGATACGCTCGTATGATGCGATGGTCATATCTAGAGTATAAAACGCATACGTATTTTTACCGGCATCTTTGGCTCGATACATTGCTGCGTCCGCATTTTTGATGAGCGTCTCGCCATCGGTTCCATGGTCAGGATAGATGCTAACCCCCATACTTGCAGAAAGAAAGAATTTTTGTTCTTTATTTACAAAGGGCTCTTCAAAAATGGCTTGTATTTTTTTGAGAATTATTTCAATTTCATGGCGCTCTTTGATATTTTCGACCAACAAAATAAACTCATCGCCACCAATACGTGAAAGCGTATCACAATGTCGAATTTTACTCTGAACACGCAAAGCAAATTGTTTTAAAATTTCATCACCATAACTATGGCCATAACTGTCATTGACTTTTTTAAAGTTATCTAAATCAATAAAACACACAGCAATCATCCCGCCTTGGCGCTTGCTGTTTTCAATTCCATGGGTAATGCGATCACCAAGTAATAAACGATTGGGCAATCCAGTTAATGCATCATTATGTGCTAAAAATTCCAACTCTTTTTCAGAAGCGATTAAACGGTCTTCATTTGCTTTTTTTTCGGTATTATCTCTTGCGGTGATAACATAAGCAATGGGTAAAGCATCTCCCTCATTCTCATAGTAAGGAAAATATTTTGCATGTAAAAAACGCTTGCCAAAGGCAGACAATGCCCAAAATTCACTTTCGAATGTCTCACCGCTCAGTGCGCGATCACTCATATGCTTGATATTTTCGACAAAATACTGTTCACCAAACAGCTCTGGCATAGCATGGCCTAAAACTTCTTCTTTTTCTTTATTAAAGAATTTCTGATACGCTTCACTAATTGCAAGATAAGTATAATTTCGATCAACCAATGCTAAAAAATCATCAGAGCTTGAAACAATCTTCTTATATTGTTCTAAATGTTTATTGCTCGATATCTTAGAGGATAACATAGCATTAGCATGTGCTGCTAAGTCCGTGAATTCTTTAAATTTTAAAGCCGATATGTCAATAAACTGATCATTATTCGCTAAGGAGTCAAAAAACGCAATAAACACTTGAAAGTCCTTGCGCATTCGGCGATTAAGGTACAGATATAAAAGACCTAGACAAACACCTATAAATACCATCCACGTTAAAATTGAATAAAACGTACGTTTTAAATCTGCATACATCTTATCTTCAAGCACTTTGATATTTCGATTCATATCTTCCACATAAATGCCAGCACCTATGTACCATTTCCAATCTTCATAGGAGCGAACGTAACTTAGTTTTTTTTGTGGCTTTTCATTTTTGAGATTTGGCATAACGTATTCTACATACCCGCCACCGTGTTGCGCCGTTTTAATCAACTCACGCACAAGGTATTTGCCATTTAAATCTTTTAAATCATACATATCTCTATTCTTTGCAGGATACGAAAGTGCAAACCCTCCCCATGTACCCATAAAAATATAACCATCGTGGTCTAAATCAAATTGTAATTCTTTTTCATCGTCGATAATCTCTTGTTGGACTTTTCGCTGCATATCATCGAGATAATACCCCGTTCCAATCAGCCATCCATAAGGCTCAAACAGTTTAATATAGGCTATCTTTTTATGGTTTTCATCTTCCACGGAGGGTTTGCTCCACGCATACTCATAGTACCCTTCTTTCGTTGCATTGGCAATATCAATCATCCCTTTAACAACACAACGCCCTTCATAATTTAGAAAATGAAGCATGTTGTGACCTTCCATTTCAGGATGATCGCTAAAAAGCATCTCGACACCATCAAGCCGTGTAATGAAATAATAGCCTTTGTTATCTTCATAGCGTAAAAGACGAAGTGTTTCAATAATCATAGATTGGATTTGTGAATCAGGAAGTTTACCTTTGTATTTTTCATACATCTTAGTAGCAAGGTCGTACGCTTCATAGACTCTTGTTCGCACTAATGCTTGTGTCGTTGCATAGGCCGCTTGGCGTTTTTGGTTGATATGTTCGATAAAATGATTGACTTCTTTTTCAAGAAGCGCTTTTTGAGATGCAACATACGTTTCTTGAAGCGTACGTACATCTTCGTTAAATTTCTGTTTTGCCTTGTAAACACTCAAACTAAAAAAAATAATAGCAAACGATATGAAAACCAAAAAAGCAATCAGATGGAAGTAATGAAAAAGACTGAGTTTTTTGTGTATCACGTAACGTTTCCTAATGAGTATTTTCGTTGGCTCTTCTTTCATAACGGGTAAATAAGAACATCAACACTTGAATTAAAACCATAATGACAATACCTTCAATGAGCGCTGCAACGATAAAAGAAGCATACTCATCGGTTCCAATAGCTCCATTTTTAGCCGCAATGGTTGCTACGGCAACTAAAAAAGTTAAAGGCATGGAACTGCTTAAGCTGAAGAAAATCGTATCTTTAAATTTGAGAGAGCTGTAATAGGCAATGAATGAACTAATCATTCGTACACCAACCATCGCAACGACAATCCACAAAGCATGACTCAAAATATGCTTCGTAAACACCAGGTTAAGATTGAGCGTCGTTCCGACAAAGACAAAAAACAGAGGAATTAAAAAGCCAAAACCAAAGAGTGATAATTGATGAGGCAGCTCTGTTTTATGCGCAAAAAAGTTGGAGATGAAAATACCTGCAATAAAAGCGCCTAGAACCATGTCGATGTCAAGCCATTGCATGGTTGCCAGTAGCACAAAAAAGAGTGCAATACTGATACGAAGGCTTTGCTGCATACTATCGTCATGTGGCATAATGAGCGATTTTAAGCCAGGATACCACCAAAAAAGAATCCGCAATAAACGAAATAAAATATAAGAAGAAAAAAACACTGTACACAACATCACAATATTTTTAAAAAAATACCAACCCAAACCATGCGTCATAGCACCGTCAAACACCACGAAAGAACCAATACTCAGCAGTTCACCAAAGGCACCAATCACGAGTGAAAATTCAAGCCACGGCAACTCTTTTCCGTATTGGTTTATAAGTGCCATCACCATACCCAATGAGATAATAGGAAGTGCTACGATATAGACAAATGGCAATTTAAAAACAACATAAATGAGAAAAGACAACCCATACAAGCAGATAAAATAAATAATCGTTTTTTTGAGAAATCGCTCTTTATAATGCAATAATCGTGGAATATCAATTTCAAGTCCTGCCAAAAACATCAAATAGAAAAATCCTATTTTTGCAATGTTTTTAAACACTTCATTATCGGTATGTAATAGACCGGCCCATGCGGCAAAAGAGCCCAGTAAGATTTCGACCACGGGCGTAGGAATGCGAAAAACTTTAGAAATCATTGGAGAGAGAACAATAAGAAGCACAACATGCGCTAAAAAGATTAAATTCTCCAAATAGATCCTTTTTTAGGCTTGTGACAAAAGGTACAGCGATAAGCCGGGTTCTGTCGTGGGTGATTATTTATCTACGCACTATTTTACAATAGGGCTCTAGCGAAGGGTTTATAAGACGTGAGACCAAAACCATCCCTTCTTGCTGCAGGTTGGGTTTACATAGCCGCTATGATTACTCAAAGCGCTGGTGGGCTCTTACCCCACCGTTTCACCTTTTCCATTAAACTGTCTTCTTGGTGACAAGCAAAGCTCATCACCAATTCATCTCACTAAAGCTATGCTCTCGCAAGAGTGACAAAATGGTAGTTTACTTTCTGTTGCACTATCCCTTAGGTTACCCTAGCCGTCCGTTAGACGGAACCATGTCTCACATGCAGCCCGGACTTTCCTCTTAAGCGTGAACTCTCAAGCAATCACCTACTGTACCTTTAGCTTTTATTGTATCAAACTTGCCCTTAAATATTAAAATTTAATAGCCTAAAAAGGAGGCAAATTAATATTTTTTTGATACTTTATATGCAAAGCTTACAATGCCATTTTGAGAAGCTCTTCAATAATAACCGTAGCGTAAGAGCCTTTGGGCAATGAAAAGTGCATTTCAAACCATGCTTCTTCTTCTTTATAAACGCCTTCAACATCTTCTGCAAAGCTCCACGCAAAACGCCTGCTTCCATTTATTTTTTCAAAGAACGATTCACTTTCACGAAACAGAGTTTTTTCAATGACACCTGCTTCATACTCCGCGCGAATATTTTTACCCCCAACAAGCCAACCTGCGATGGTGATGCCATGTTCTAAAAAACGGGGAAGCTCTTCTTCGACATTTTCACAAATGAACGCCTTGCCTGCTGGATAATGGTGTAAGACATCGCCATGCATAAGTTTAAAAAATTGAGGCTGTTTTTTCAACGTTTCTACCATCTCTTTATCAAGATTGGTTGCACGCACGGCATCACTAAGATTAAAATCTTCAATCAAACGGCTGATCTCGATACGCTTGGAAAGCCAATTGTTAAAAAGGTAGCTCTGATACGCATTAATATAAAACTCTTTCATTTTAGGATTACGCTCTTTGCGTGTCCCTTCTAAAATGGCCTTTCCTTTAGCGTAATTATCGCCATCAATGCCAAATCTTTGATAACCGAAAAAATTTGGAAATCCTTCCTTTGCGATTTTTTTCAATCCTTCTTGCAATTTTCTAGCATCAATGGGTGCCACTTTTTTAAGGCGAACAAAAAAACGATTGCCTTTAAGATGCCCCGTTCTGATTTTATTGTTATGGTAGGTCTTTTCTAAAATCTTAATTTTTTCATGTGAGAAATTTGCTAACTTAGGCTCAAAATTTTTATGCAATGAAATATATTGTGTGGTCATGCCATCTTTATCTTTGAGTCCTGCATAACCAAAATCACGAACTTTACAGCCTGTTACTTCACTAAGGTATTGCAACATATCCCATGTTGTCATATCTTTTTTTCTTACATGTAAAACCAGATGTTCACCCTCACCGCTAAAAGGATACAAAGGGATTTCATTGACCACAAAGTCGCTACTGTTTTTTGTAAAAGTCGCATTAATCGGTGAATGGGTTAGAAAAAATTGTCTGTTCATTATCGTCCTTAAGTCTGTTTCAATGCTCTATTTAACATCAAAATGGGTATGGTATAAATTAAAAGTGGTGTTCTTTACAGGGACAGCGAAATCGTTTACGCGCTACGGTTCCAATAATAGTAATTGGGGTACGCGTCTGTTTTGCGATGCGCTTAATTATACCTTTTTTACGGGCATCAAAGCTACAAAGCATTTCATACTCTTCACCGCTGCATAAAACTCGTTTGGGTAGTTTTGTTTTTACATGTAAACCTTTATTGCCACTCGATTCTAGCAGTCTTGAGAGGTCTTTTGAAAGGCCATCGGATATATCCATTCCTGCATGCAAATGCTTAGCCACTTTTTGCACAAATCTTGCTTTGAGTTCAGGAAGCATAAATCGTCTGCTTTTACCGATCATTCCACCACGCAATAAGCGCGTTAGCTCCTTATAGGAATTGCCAAGCTTACCTGTAAATGCTACCAAATCACCCACTTTGGCATTTTTACGGTATAACGCTTTCCCTTGCAAAGTAGCAACGATTGTAATTGAAATCATTAGTTTCTTGCCTGCGGTAGTATCACCGCCAATGATCTCGACACCATAAGCCTGAGCGACTTCCTTAAACCCATTTTGAAGCTCTTTTAATTCATGGTAATGAAAATTTTTAGGAATCACAATGCCTATTAATGCATATCGTGGTTTTGCATTCATAGCAATGGCATCCGAGAGATTGACTAGCATACTTTTTTTCGCTATCTGCTCTAAACTCATCCAAGCGCGCTTAAAATGGATATCTTCGCAAAAAAGGTCTTTTGAATAGACTGTTTTATCAATAACCGCTCCATCATCACCAATAAATTTACTGGAAAATCCAGAGATAAAAAACGCCTCTTTTGCCATGATGTCCCTTTGAAATTCTCATACATCTTTTTGTTCTTTATTGTATGATGAAGCGCATTAAGAAGTCATTAGACGAGTGAGCCCATCAAATCACTTTTAATTTGAATGTTCTCCTTAAGTATTCTTGCGATAAAATAAATCACTTATCTAAAAGGAGTCCCTAAATATGGAGTGTAAGCTCGAGCTGAGCGTCTTTCGCTTTGACGCTAAAACCGATTTTTTACCGTATTATAAAAAACATTTTTTGATGATTGATCCAAGCAAAAATGTGAATGAACTTTTAGCCACAATTCACGACGAAGACATAAGCTTTGATTATCCAAAAGGCCAGTACGCTGCTATAAAAATTAATGGCAAAGCCCTCTTCACTGACGTTAGCATTGATGGAATCATCCAAAGCATGGGAAAATCTCTTATACTAGAACCATTAAATACACGATGTGTTACAAAAGATATGATTGTCGATACCAATGATTTTTATAAAAAGTTTGATCTTCTCAATGCCTGTGTGGATTCAAAAGACAAACCACAGTTTGAGCAGTATATTATCTATCATTATGCCTCTAGCGTCCTTGACTTAGTCGATGGATTTCAAGGAGATGCCCTCTTTGCCTTTGCTTACGATATGATACAAAAATACCCTGAGCGCAAAGCTAAAATTATCAATGTGATTGCCAATGAACAAACAGGCATTTTTTTACATGTAAAACTATGCAAAAAAATCTACCCTTGCGGTGCAGATGTTGAGAAGAAGATTACGGCACTTAAAAATGAAGTAATCAAACACAGACCTTACGCAAATGCGTTAGTCGAAAAACTCTCCCATCGTGTCGATGCACTTTAAGGATTAAAAATGAAAAAATATTGTTTATATGACGCTCTTATTCAAAGCGAAAAAACATCTGCTATTGTATCTGCCACCAAAACACTGTTTGATTTTTTAAATCTTACTGTTGCGCCTTTAAAAGGGGCAAAAACAGATGTTGGAAGTGAATATTTAGGACTAGACCAACTCAAATTTTTGGAACGAAATGCGCATACTCTAACGCTTGCAGCCAAAGAAGAGTGTAGTATTGTGTGTTGCGAACAAAGCTCTTTTATCTCTTTGTCTCGCACAAAAGATTTATTACTCGAAGATGCATCCCTGCAAGACATAGTTGCCCAAAAACTTTTATCGCACAATCTTTCAATGAATCTTGACGTTGAAATTTTAAGCTTAGAGCAGTTTTTAATGGAAGCCGTTGGCATCGAAAAACTATCCAGTCTCGTGAAGCACCCTTTTGTAAACTTCTCAGCAGCACTTTTTAGAAGTAATAACTTTTGTCGCGCACGCAAATACAACGATCCTAAACAGTATGAAGCACTGCTTGAACTTATCAAACTTCCATTGGTGCGTCATGAGAGTGCATTTGAGAGCGATGGCTTTGAGATATACGATGCTTCAGCACGTACAGCCTATACCCTTGCGTCCAAAGCAATGCTTGATATGTTCGACAATGCAGCAGATTTCGTTGTCGTATGCGATGCCCGTAGCTTTATTATGTTTGATTTTTATCAAAAAGAGCTTGAGAAAGTTGCGGGGCGTGATATTGGACTGAGCATTCTAAGCCTACCTGAACTTTTAGCATTAGCCTTTGGGTTAAATGACAAAAAAGCACTAGGACTCACACTGCACAAAGTCGCTGTTTCTCTTATCTAAATATTACAAAGGGTGAACAAATCACCCTTTAATTACTTAAAAAAATATAAATAAGACATATTTAATCTCTTTTTTTCAGAGAGGTTTTGGTCACTGTGTCTTATCATTTCAAAATAAATATTAAACAAGGAGTTCGTATGCCAAAAATCAATCGTTACGTTGATATTGATACCGTTGAGAGAGAAGCTAAAAAAGATTATATCGATAGACATTCTCCGTTTATTACCTGTGCCGAGAGTGCAAAACAAAATGCACCGTTCAAAGTGACTGTTAAAGTCGGAAATCAGTACACTCACCCAGATGATTTTGATCATTACATTGCCAATATTCAGCTTTTCAATGGAGATGTTCTTTTAGCAAGAGCTGATTTCGTTGCGGGAACACTGGGTGGTCAAGATAAAAAAGGACAAGCAGAAGTAACATTTACCATTGTTCCAACCGGTAAAAAACTCAATCTTGTCGCACATAGCTACTGTACAAAACACGGTGTTTGGGAAAGCGATCCTGTCGAAGTTAGCGTAGCAGAATAAAGAGTTGCCCTTAGTGGGCACTCTTTAACAATCCATCTATCGATGTTTGTAATTTATCGATATGATGCGATACTAAAAATTTTTCCTCTTTTTTACTCATCTCCTCTTTATCTTTTATCATATAGCCGCCGCTTAATCCAAGCGTTATTTCATTAGCAACCATACGAAACGTATCGCGGTCAAAATCGACTCCCAAGAAAAGATACGCTTTATCGTTTCGGTATGTCTTTACAAATGGAGGAATCGCATAACCACCCATCGCTTCTGTCAGCCAATCCACAAAATCGGCATCACTGATAATAAAATTTTTATCTGGGACTGTACATCCCAGTGGCTTAAACAAGATAGGAAGCATTGGATTGAGAAGCTCTTTTTCGACACGGTGATACGTGTGTGTTTGCGAATGATACATATACACGATAAAACGGTCATATCCTGCCAAAATACGACTGACGCCTACAACTAAAAAGTGATCGACCTCTGCGTAAATTTTTAACAGAGAATCATCTAAATTTAAATCGACAATGTAATGAGGCATCAATGTTTTAATCCACTCATATACCGCTGGGATTGCATAAGGTTTCGACGTGAATATAAAGTTGGTCATCTGCTCGATATAAGGTCTTCCTTTACGCTGTTCCAAATTCATAGCCGCTCTTGAATACTCATACATCAGTCGTGGAGACATCGCACGACCCGAATTTAGGCTCAAAATCATTGAGTCACTGTCAAATGGAATTTGCGTTCCATCTTCTGTTTTAGTATCCTTAAATACGCCCATTCCTATAAAGGGAATGAGTGTACCGTTTTTGATTTGCAATTCAAGATCACTCTTCTTCACTCATTATCCTTCTTTGGCACATTAATTTTTGATTGAAAGCAGGTAAAAGAAGCAACATTTCATCAGCACTAATGCCATCTTCACTTCCCATCAAAACAATGCGCTCTACAGTATTTTCTAACTCCCTAACATTTCCAGGCCATGTATATTGACATAAAATATCCATCGCTTCATCGGTAATGACAACACGTTTTTTATGATTGCTGACTGATTTTTGCAAGAAAAAATTAACCAGTAAAGCTATATCATCTCCGCGCTCTCTGAGTGGAGGTAAGTCAATAGGTATCACATTCAAGCGATAATAAAGGTCTTCTCTAAAAGTGCCGTTTTTAACCATTTCTTCAAGGTTTCGGTTTGTTGCGGCTACCAATCGTACATTGACTTTTATCGTTTTAGAACCACCCACGCGCTCAAACTCTCGCTCTTGCAAAACACGCAGTAATTTAACCTGTGCCGATGCCGATATATCGCCTATTTCATCCAAGAAAAGTGTTCCACCGTCGGCCAATTCAAAACGACCTTTACGTGCCTCTTTTGCATCCGTAAAAGCACCTTTTTCATGTCCGAACAGTTCACTTTCAATGAGCGTATCGGTAATTGCGGCACAGTTTAGTTTGACAAACGGCTCATCTTTACGTTTAGAGCGTTTATGAATTGCTGCGGCAACAAGCTCTTTTCCTGTGCCCGTTTCGCCACGAACTAAAACGGTAACATTACTTTCAGCAATGCGTTCTACCACTTTATATACGGCTTTCATTTTTGGGCTTTCGCCAATGATGTCACCAAAATTATGAACTTTAGAGTCCCATTCCATTTTATAATAGAGTTTAAGCTCTTTTAAGCGCTCTTTCTCTTTAAGATTAATATCGTGTGCATGAATAGATTGTGCAAAAATAGAACTTAATATCGTTAAAACACGAATCGTACTTTCAAAGGTTAATGCTGTTGTTTTTGTTAAATTTGCACCTAAAACACCAATCACTTCTTGATCCACAAGCATTGGCACAGCAATATAAGAAATAGCATTTTGGTCACGATTGCCCGATTTATTTAAAAACATCATATCATTGTGTAAATTCTCAATCACAACGGGTTCTTTACTTTGTGCAGCATAGCCCGTTGCACCCTCACCTAGCTTATAAGTTGCAAGCTCTTTTTGGTGCTTACTAAAATCAATACATGCATAAACGCCTAAGAGATTTTCATCATTAAGTGTGTGTATAACACATTTTTCTAAATGCAGTCTATTTTTTAAAATCATCAATGCTTTTTCAAGCGATGCAACAAGATCTATAGAATTTGAGACAACCGTCGCTGTCTCATAGAGTGTCATTAGTTCTCTTGTAGTGAGACAATCCCCACATTTGGCATCAAATTGAACCATTATTCACTCCTTTAATCTTTAAAAAATTATACATGATTATGAACATTAACTGTTCATTTTTTATGTTTATATTTTAATCAGATAATTTTTTACATACCTCTTCTTTCGGAAGCTTTTTAGGCCCTGGTTGAATCCACCATGTCTCACCATTGCTTAAAAGCACTTCACCACCCCAATGTTCATCGGTACTAAATTCAATCTCTTTAATAGTCTCTTCCATATCTTTTTTTGCGATATAAAAACAGATTTCATTGCCCTCTTCTCGTAACATCACTTTTGCCATTGTCTCTCTCCTTAAGTTAATAATTTTTTTAATATGCCAGTAATCCATGAATCTTCATAAGAGACCTTGAAAAAGCCTTTTTGTAACTCTTTGACTAACACATGTTTTTCACCTTCTTTTGACGGGGTAGGAAAATCTTCTCGATGATGTGCTCCACGGCTTTCACGTCGATGCATAGCACCCAAAATAATCGCTTCTGAAAGCTCTAACGCATTCCGTAATTCTAAAATAGAGATCAGTTCCACATTATTGTGTCTACCTTTGTCAATACAATGCAACGTATTTGACTCTAAACGCAAGTATTTCATATAATCAAACGCCTCTTGCAATGTTGCTTCATTACGGAAAATTCCTGCTTTATCAAACATAATTTTTCCAACAGAAATACGCATAGCATTAAAGTTTTTGGTGCAGTCTCCCTCAAAGATACGCTGAATTAAATCCATATTTTTAATCACAACGTTATAGTCGATTGGCAAGAACTCTTTATTAAAAGCATGTTCTCTTGCTTTTTTACCTGCAAGTTCGCCAAAAACGGCACCTTCAAGTAATGAGTTACCGCCTAAACGATTGGCACCATGAACGCCTAATGAGGCACTTTCACCGCACACGAACAAGCCTTTTAGTCCACTTTGCGTCATGGAAGCTTCAATGCCACCCATGCTGTAATGCGCAACGGGTTTTATCTCTAATAGCTCCGTAGCAAGGTCTATACCTACTTGGTTATAAGCACTTTTGTATAAAGAAGGCACACGTGTCTCAAGAATGGATTGTGGGATATGACGCATATCCAAATAGACTTTTTTACCTGAACGGATTTGCTCAAAAATGGCTCTGGCTAAAACATCTCTGGTTCCCAATTCATTGACAAATCGTTCACCCTCTGAATTGACAAGATGTCCACCTTCTCCTCGAGCAGCTTCCGAGACGAGATAACTGGTTTTTGCAAACCCTGTCGGATGAAATTGAACAAATTCCATATCTTGAAGATTAAGCCCCGCTCGCAAAGCAACGCTTAAAAGGTCCCCCGTACAATCTTGGGCATTGGTACTAAAACCTCTGTAAATTCCAGCATACCCTCCACCGGCAAAAACGATTGATTTTGTAGGAAAAACGGTCACTGTGGAGTCAATCTTTTTTAAGACCACCACACCACTGACGTACTCTTCTATTTTTGTGATATCCATCACAAAATGATTGACTAAAAATTCAACACCTATCTCTCGTGCTTTTTTAATCAACGCTTGCGTAATTGCTGAACCCGTACTATCCCCAACAAAGCATGTACGTTTGGAGCTTCCGCCACCAAAACTACGCTGTAAAATTTTTCCATTTTCATCTCTATCAAATTCAACGCCATACTCAACTAATTTTTGAATAATATGTGGTGCTTGGTGGCACAAATAATTAATCGCTTTTTTATTCCCTAGCCCTTGCGCACTTTTAAGCGTATCATCGATATGTTTTTGGATTTCCACTTCATCATTGGGGTCTAAAACAGCGTTAATGCCACCACTCGCCACAGCACTGTTGGATTTAAAAATATTGCTTTTCGTAATAATCGCAACACTATTGGTTTCACTTTTTGCCTCAATAGCCGCCATCAGTCCTGCTATGCCTGAGCCTATGATTAACACATCGTATGTCATATTATCGCTCCACTTTATAAAGAAGATTGTATTTTGCTACATTGGTGGCATTGACTTTGGCAATACCAAGGTTATTATCGACATGTTCTGGAACCGTTGAGCTAAATAAAGAACTCACAATACCTCTCGTGGAACGTACAAATTGCAGTGCGAGTTGCACATCACTTTGTAGCTCCATTTTTGAGTCGAGCAAATAACCGATTTCAGGTTTAAAAGGTCTTCTAAAAAGATGCATTTGGAGCAATGACGCACTACTCATCACACCCAATCCTAACTTATAGGCTACTTGCAAAGGAGTGTAATATTTTCCATCACTCATTTTTTGATTGGCAACACTGTATGCATGCGTTTTTGCCATGTTAAAAGGCAATTGGATGTATTTAAAATGATGATTTTGACCACCAACACGATGCGCAATATCATAAATATCTTCAAGATTAATAAACTCTTCATTACCTTCTTCATAGGTAAAGGCATTCCAGACGGCGATTCCATAGGCTTTCATTTTGCCGCAGGCAACCATCTCTTCAAAAAAGGTAAAAATATCCTCTATTTTTGTTAGAAAATGTCGGTAACCTAGACGATGTAATTGTGTTTCAGGGTTATGCAAAAAATAGATATCTAAACATTTTAAGCGCAAGTTTTCCAAGGACTTTTCAAGACTATACTGTAAAAATTCGGGTGTCATACAATGCTGGTCAAGTTCGATATCTTCTTGAACGGCTAAGCCTTTTTCTAAAATATGTTCATTAATCCATACATAAGGATTTTCAGGGAATGGGAAATCCAAAGGAATAAATCCACCTTTGGAGCAAATAATCATCTCTTCACGTTTGATTGAATCACTTTCAAAAAGTTCTTCTAAAGCTTCACCAATTTCTCGCTCACTTTGTTGGTAACGATAGTTGATTGCCGTATCGATAACATTTATGCCTCCTGCAACGGCGCTTTTCAATGCGTCTTTATAGTCAAAAAGATAATTTTCCTCTTTATAAGGCTCTTTCTTAAACGTTCCAAATCCAAGTTTTGAAAAGATTAAATCATCAAATCTTGCATAAAAATCTTTGTAATGCGAAAAACGTTTAGCGAATTGATGTGTTGCTTCAGCCGTTGCATAAACTTTACGCATCTATCACCTCGTTTTTGCATTGTATATACAAGAAATGTTCCATAACGTTTTCCTCGCTGTATCAATAAAATAAAACCATTCCGTACATAATAGTGCCAAAATTATGCCTTTTAATAGAGATAATTCCTGCCTTAAAATTAAGCAATCAACGTGTTGTTTTTACATAATTCACTTCGTGGCATCGATAAAAAGTAACTCCATCGTTTTCATTATTGGATGTCTGCTATAATGGTGTTAAAAAATGAGGATGACGTGTGCGCTGTAAGCAAATGAGCTCTTTTATTGTTATGGATATCGTTAAAGAAGCTGAAAAATTAGATGATTGTATCCATTTTGAAATTGGACAACCCGACCTTCCGCCTTCACAAAAGGTCAAAGAATCATTACATGTAAATATTGATGCCAATAAATTTTCCTATACGCAAAGCCATGGTTTACCAGAACTGCGCGAAAAAATTGCACACCATTATGCTAAAACGTATGGTGTGCAAATAAACATCGACCAAATCTTTTTAACCCCAGGTACGAGTGGCGCTTTTCTCATCGCTTATGCGCTCACACTCCCCAAAAGTTCCACACTAGGGCTTAGTGATCCTTCTTATCCGTGTTATAAAAACTTTGCATATCTGCTTGATATTGAACCGCTCTTTATGCCTATCGGAAAAGAAGATAATTTTGAATTACATGTAAACGATTTAGAACCACATCACTTAAGCGCTTTACAGATCTCTTCTCCCGCAAATCCTACGGGAAACATCTATGATAAAGAGAATTTAAAAGCCTTAGTTGAGTATTGTGAAGCCTACAATATTGCTTTTATTTCCGATGAACTCTATCATGGACTGACCTATGAAAAAGAGGCACACTCTGCACTTGAATTTGGAAAGAATGTTTATGTCATTAATGGTTTTTCAAAATACTATTGCATGCCCGGACAACGCCTCGGTTGGGTCATTGTTCCAAAAGAGAAAGTGCGCCATGCCGAAATGGTTGCTCAAAACTTCTTTATCTCCGCGCCAACCCTGAGCCAATACGGTGCATTAGAAGCATTTGATGAAGCCTATTTAGCGCATATCAAAGATGAGTTTAAACAACGACGAGATTATCTTTTTAATGAACTCTCACAACTGTTTGACATCGATGCCAAACCTGAAGGGGCTTTTTATATCTGGGCTAACATCTCAAAGTATTCTCAGGACAGTTTTGCTTTTGCGAAAGAACTGTTAGAGAAGATTCATGTTGCGACCACCCCAGGCGTTGATTTTGGAAGTAATGGAACCAACCACTACCTCCGCTTTGCATACACGAGAAATATTGAGCATATGGAAGAAGGTATCCAACGATTAAAGAGCTATCTTCAATCGTTACTCTAAAACAGGAGGCGTTGCCTCCTTTCGTTTACTTAAGAAAGGCGGTTTTGCAAACCACACTAAGACAATCAATGCGAGAAAAGAATACGACGACATCAAAAAAATGTCATCACTTGCACGAAGACTCGCTTGCGAGACGATGGCTCTATCAAGCCACGCATAAGCAGAAATCCCAGCTTCTTTGATAACATTGAGCGTTAAAACAACTTGCGGATGAAAAATACTCACATTTTCGGTTAAATTGGCATAATGCAATGTCGTACGATGCTCCCACAATGCCATAGAAAGCGATGTTCCAAAACCACCCCCTAAAACACGTAAAAAGTTCACTAATCCCATGGCAGAAGCAATGCGATATGGCTCAACGCCTGCAAGTAAAATGGTTGTTAGAGGAATGAAATACATTGCCATACCCGCACCCAAAATCAGGCGTGGCATCGCTATCGTCATAAAATCAGCATCAGGCGTATAAAGCGAAGCCCAATAATACGAAATCGCAAAAATGGAAAACCCTGTTGTGACAATGAGGCGCAAATCAACTCGATGTAAATTTGCGCCAACAACAGGCGAGAGTAAAAAAGCAAAAATACCGACCAAAGCAGAAGCCGCCCCTGCCCAAAAAGCCGTATAGCCCATTTGTGTTTGCAACCACAAAGGAAAGACAACGCCGCCTCCTAAAAAAATGGCATAACCGAGGCTAATCGTAACGGTTCCCACCGTAAAATTGCGCTTGCTAAACAGGGTTAAATCAACCACAGGATGAGGATGAAACAACTCCCAAATCACAAAAAAGGTTAAAGCGATAACCGCAACGGCGGTTAGGATAATAATCGTAGAGGACTCAAACCAGTCAAGGTCATTGCCTTTATCAAGCATGATTTGCAAAGCACCCACGCCGACAATCAACAATGCCAAACCTAAGAGGTCAATAGGACGAATACGAATCACAGACTCATGTTCTCTTAGAAATCTCCAAACCAAAAATGAACCGATAATGCCAATAGGAAGGTTAATATAAAAAATCCACGGCCAATGGTAATTATCGGTAATGTAACCACCCAGTAAGGGTCCAGCAATCGGTGCTGTGGTCGCTGTCATCGACCAAAAGGCCAAGGCAAGCCCTTTTTTATGCTCAGGGTAAATGCTCAACAACAAACTTTGCGATAAAGGCATCATAGGAGCTGCTGCGACACCTTGCAAGATACGCGCTAAGACCAATAAAGGAAACGTTGGAGCAACTCCGCATAACCATGACGTTAAAGAGAAGAGAAGTGTTGAGGCGACAAAAAGCCTGACTTCTCCAAAACGACCTGCCAACCATCCTGTTAAAGGCATCGTAATGGCATTGGAGGCGGCAAAGGCGGTAATGACCCAAGTGCCTTGATTAGGACTGACCGCCAAATCACCCGCAATGGAAGGAATCGAAACATTGGCAATGGTGGTATCAAGCACTTGCATAAACGTTGATAATGCTAAAGCAAGCGTCAAAATGATAAGCACGCCCAGTGAAAACGTAGGGGGCGTGTGATGTTCTGCTTGACTCATTGATTACTAACGATAATATGATGAATTAACGCTTGCGCCTCTTCATGAACGTCTTCATACATACTGCTTTCAATGGAGCGTTCACCTTGTTCAGGAGTCAGCAATATCGAGCCAGAGCGATCATGCGTATCGACATCGATGACCATTGATAAACCGACCCGTAAAGGATGGTTTTGTATTTCTTGAGCATCAAGGCGTATGCGCACAGGCACACGTTGCACGATTTTAATCCAGTTGCCTGAAGCATTCTGCGCAGGGAGTAATGAAAATGAAGCCCCCGTTCCAGGCGACATTCCCTCAATGGTGCCGTGAAATGTTATCCCCTTGCCGTAAACGTCTGAATGAAGGGTTACGGGTTGGCCAATTCTTAGATTGGTTAATTGTGTCTCTTTAAAGTTGGCATCAACCCACATTTGTGTATGCGCAACAATCGCCATAATGGATTGACCCGAAGCTATTTTTTGCCCCGGTTGGACACTCTTTTTCGCTACAATGCCATCGCTTGGTGCTAGAATACGGCAGCGTTTATACGCCAATAGCGCTTCTTCCACATTAACGGCTGCCAATTTTACTGTTGGATTTTCTTCAATGGAAAGCCCTTGAATCGAACTTTCCAAAGAGGCTTTATGCTTTTCTTGTCCCATCAAAGAGTCTTTCGCTTTTTCCACACGTTGCACAACATGCTCATACTCTTCCTTAGAAATAGCTCCGCTTTGAATCAAAGAAGCCCTTCTGTGTAAATCTTGCTCTGCTTCATCTAACTCTTTTTGTGCAATTTTCAACATCGCTTTTGACTCTTCAACACGCTTATGGATACCAACCACTTCACGCACGTTTAACGCCAAAGTCTCTTTTGCTTTTTCGAGCGCGATTTTAGCATCACGGTCATCTAGCACGACAAGGGGGTCCGCTTTTTTGACACTTTGTGTCTCCTGAACAAAAACCTCTTGAACGACACCGGTGGTTTGAGGGGTTATCATAAACACTTCACCTTGCGTATAGGCATTGTCTGTTGTTTCATGGTATTCGCCAATGAAATAGTTGTAGGCAAACGTTCCGCCACCCGCTAAGGCAAAAACAAGCCCTGCTCCTAATAAAAATTTATTGCGTTTTTTATTGTTTTTTTCTTCACTGTGTGTCATTATTCTTTTCCTTCTACCATTTGTCCGCCAAGGGCGTGCATGATGTCAATATAGGCATTAATTTGTACAAAATGTGTTTCTAAAATAGTGCGTTTTGCTTCTAAAACATCCCATTGCTTTTGCAATACCAACCGCTTGTCACTGATGCCTTCATCAAACCTTTGTACGGCTAACGCCAAAAGGTGTTCTTTTGTTTTCATATCTTCTTGAGAGAGACTATTTTGATGCAAAACCGTTTTAAAGTTTTTCAATGCACTTAAGAGCGCATTCGCACTGGTAATGACCGCATCGTTATAATCATAAATAGCGGCTTCATGCGCATTTTGAGATGCTTTATACGCACCTTCCAAAGCTTTTCGGTCAAAAATAGGCAATGAAATACTGGCTTGTGCCATTGAGTTTATCGAATCGGTACGCAAAAGATTGCTCAGTCCTAAACTGGCAAAATTCGATAATGCACTTAGATTAACATTAGGATAAAACCCCGCTTTTGCCACATTGATTTGTGATGATGTTGCCTCCACCATCTCTTTTTTAGCGCGAATTTCTGGTTTATGAGCCAAAGCGTCTAGCATAATGGAAGGGGTCGTATCAAAGCTGTTGGAATAGATAAAGGCATGGGGTAAGAAAGGCTGAAGTGCTTCAGAAGAGAGTCCCGATAAATTTCCAAGTGCTTTTTCTGCCGCAATAAGCTGTGCACTCATTTGGCTGCGATAACGTTCAATTTCATTCAGGCGTGATTGTGCGTTAAGCCACGCACTTTTATCATCGAGCCCTGCCAAATACCGCTCATTTGCTAATGAGCTTAATGTCGTTAAAAGTTCTTTTTCATGATTTAATATCACTATTTTTTCTAAGGTATACCCGTAACGATAATACTCCGTACTCAAAGCAATGCTTAAAGCGATAACACGTGCTTCATACTCTGCTTCTTGTGCTTTAATGCTTCCTAGTTGTGCTTTGAGCTGTTCAGATAATTTATCCCAAAGGTCTAAATCATAAGTCAGTTGAACACCTAATCGCCCTGTTTCATAGGAATTAGGAACCAATGGCGGTGAAATAAGGTCATTTTTACTCGGATGGTTGGTATCGGCACTTCCAATGAGATTCAGTGAAGGCTCTGTTTGTGTGGATGAGCTATCGTATTGTGCATAAGCTTGTGCAATACGAGCTCTCATCGAAGCTAATGTCGGAGCATCGCTTAATGAATGGTCAATAAGGCTTTGCAACGGCGCATCATCAACCGTTTTCCACCAAACGTTAGAATGTGCTTGTGTCATTAAGGGCGTGCGCGTTTCAGCCACAATCTCTTTTTGATTGAGTGTAAGCGACTGCATAGCTGGCTCTTCAAAAGCTTTTGGTACGCATCCCGATAAAAACAGTGTTGTGCCAACAGACAAAAACAAAAAATGAGCTCTTCTTTTGTATAAAGACATCGATGAATCTTTGTAGTGGAATCGTTTATCACATGCAGTATTTTTATTCTCTAACATACAATAATGTGGTATTGTAACAAAATTTTTTAAATAATGTATAGTACATTACTCCTCATTCCATGTATTTTTTTATCACGCATCAAAAATATTGCACCTTTTACATGTAAAAACCGTACGGATATAATTGGCTTTTGAAGAAAACTTCACTACAATGCGCTTATTACAAATTGCCAAAGGAAACCTTATGAAAATCTCTAAAGATTGTGTTGTAACACTTGAATACACCATCACCGATACTGCTAAAAATCTGCTTGATTCAGGCGCTGATCCGCTTATTTACCTTCACGGTGGCTATAATGACATCTTCGCTAAAATCGAAAAAGAACTTGAAAATAAAGCCGTAGGCGATAGCATTACCGTGCAACTGACTCCAAAAGAGTCCTTTGGTGAATACGATGAATCTTTAGTAAGCATTGAAGAGCGTGGCGAATTTGATGATCAAATCTTTGTCGGAGAGCAATTTGTCGAGATTATTGAAGATGAAGATGATGCACTCGAAGATCAAAAAATTTCATATACTATCAAAGAGATTACAAAAGATAACGTCACTCTTGATGGAAATCACCCTCTTGCAGGTATTGATGTCATTTTTAATGCCAAAGTATTAGACATTCGTAAAGCAACAGCAAAAGAGATTAAAGAAGAACACGCAAGATAACCCGTTACATGTAAAAGAACAAGCTATCAAACTAAGCTCCTGTTTTGTGGAAAAATGATAAAGTCTTAAAATTAAATTAATTGTGAGGGTGTTTGTATACTATGGATGACTTTATTTTTTTAGGTCTGATTAATGGCTAATGTCAAAAATAAATTTGGGCAATATATGACACCAAAAGAGATTGCCCAATTTATGCTTTCTTTATCGACTATCGATTTTCAATCAAGGATTTTAGAGCCCTGTTGTGGAGAGGGCGTTTTTTTAGAGCTTTTTGACAAACAGGGCTATACAAATTATTTAGCTTACGAAATTGATAAAAAGATTATAAAACATCCTAGAAATGTTTTAAATCATAGCTTCATTTCTGCAAAAATAGATGAAAAATTTGACTTAATTATCGGCAATCCACCCTATATTCGCTGGAAAAATTTGGAACAAGACCTCAAAGATGAACTGGGTAAAAGTGATGTATGGGACAAATATTGCAATGCACTTTGCGATTATTCAAATATTTTTATTATTAAATCTATCGAACTTCTTAAAGAAGGCGGTGAGCTGATTTTCATTACCCCCGAATACTGGCTTAATACAATGCATTCAACAAAAATGCGTAATTATATGATGCAACATGGCTTTTTTGAAGCGATATATCACTTTAATGAAACACCCATATTTGAAAAAGCTACCGTATCTACCATGGTTTTTAAATACCGAAAATCTAAGAAACTCGCACCTAAAACTATTCAAGTCGCAAAATATTACTCAAACAAAAAACTGACCGATAGCATTCTTTATAAGTTAAGATATTGGGAACACCAAGACAATACTGACTATATCTTAGTCCCACAATTTCAAATCGATAAAAACTGGATTTTAGCTTCAAAAGACGTGATAGATGAATTAAATCTTTTTGAATATCAATGTAAAAAATATGATACAACCAATCTATTTTCTACTGAAAAGCTCTGCACTATCGGTGATGTTTGCGATATTGGGAATGGAATGGTCAGTGGGCTGGATAAAGCGTTTCAAGCAGAAAATGTCACACCTTTAACCAAAGAAGAGTTAGATTATTCTATACGTGTCATGAAGGCCAAAAATCTTTCTCCGTATTTTCATACCAATACAACACGCTATATTTTTATCAATGAACCCATCAGTGAAGACGAATTCAAGGAAAAATGTCCGAATTATTATCAACATTTATTTCCTTATATAAAACAATTAGATAAGAGATACCGATATAATCGAGACATACCCTATTGGGAATGGGTTTTTTTGAGAAATTATCACTTATTCAATCGGAAAAGTCCTAAAATCTTTGTCCCGTGTAAAGAAAGAATTTCCAATAAAAACTACTTTCGTTTTTCATACATTGAAGAGGGAATATTTCCGACGCAAGATGTGACGGCGCTTTGCAAAAAAGAGGGTGTCCAAGAGAGTTTGTTGTATATTTTAGCTTTACTCAATAGTCGGTATGTCTTTGACTGGCTACGGTTTAACGGTGTTGTTAAAGGCTCTATTGTGGAGTTTTCAGAAAAGCCAATTGCAAGTATTCCTTTTAGAAGAATTAATTTTAATAATGAAAATGAAGCAAATATACACCATCAAATCGTTTCTTTAACCAAGAACTATTTGAAGACAAAAAAAGAATATATCCTTAATGAGTTGAATAAAGCCATAGACGATTTGTTTATGATAAATGGAGAAAACGATGTTTGTGAATTACGAAGAGCTTAAAGAAAAAATCATAGGGTGTAGCGTTCCCAAACCGCTCTCAGGAACGCTATCGGGACATTCGGCAGGAGAGCCTTTTGATAAACACGCTTACGCTGAGATAAAAAAAGCATTTCCAACGCATACATTTAGACAATATGAGTATCTAAATTTCTTATTTACCAAGCATCTTGATGCAACTTCAAGAGTAGAGAGAGAAAAGCTTTTTAATTCGCCTACTGTCTTATTTTTATTAAGCAGAGGGAAAGATGCCACCGATAAATGGAGCATTGAAAACCCATTTGAAGAAAAACAAAACGATACTGCGGATATCTTAGTCGTGAAAGATGGTAAATACGAAATTATCGATATCAAAACTCGCAATGTCTCAAAATCTGCTCAATCACCTAATATCATCTCTGCTTATAAGTTAGCTCAATTATGTGCTAAGATGCTAGACAATGAGGAATTTGATACTTTTACTATTAATTATTTTGAAATTAACTGGGTTTTAGAAGATGATAAATTAGTCTGTAAAAATGCCTTTAATGCCAATCTTTTTAAATCAAATCCTGAAAATTTATACATTAACTGGGCAGCTGCAATGCAAGTTCAATTTCATGTATGTGACCTAGAACAAAGTTTTACGGGCGACATGAAACAATGGGCAAAAACTTACTTAAAGCATTTTGTCGCTCAAGCTAAAAAAAGAGCTGATGATATGATTGAAAGATTTGTGAAACCATTTGAAAAATATATCAAATAATAGAATATTGAGTGGTCTGTAAGGAGGAAATCCTCCTTACAGACTTGCTTATTTGAACTTATCGACCATTAATTCCGCAGGATGCACTGCTTTTACTTTAGAGCCTGATTTATCAAGACCGCCTTTTAGCTGAATCAAACAGCCCGGGCACTCCGCAGAGACAAATTCTGCACCTGTTTCTTCAATGTTTTGCAATTTTCGTTTAAGCATTTGCATTGATATTTCAGGTTGTTTAATGGTGTAAGAGCCACCCATGCCACAGCAGGTATCGCACTCATTCATCTCTTTGATTTCATATCCCGTTGCGCTTAGCGCAGAGCGAGGCTCTTTGAAAACACCCACATGGCGTTTTGCGTGACATGAATCGTGGTAGGTGAGCGTATGAAGCTCCATGCCCTCTTTTGGTGTAAGTCTTTTTTCTTTAATGAGCTTATCGACCAACTCCGTAAACATATAGGTTTTCTCAGCCACTTTGTTCGCTTGTGGAATAAGGGATTCTCGATGTTGCTCTTTCAATATTTTTGCCCACTCTTTTTTCAAAGCGGTAGTACAGCTCGCACAGCTCACCACAACGTAATCAGGATCACCTTCTAAAAGAGGTAGAATGTTTCGCTCTGCCGCGTCAGCTGCCATATCAAATGACCCACTTCCCCAGTGAGGAATACCACAGCACGATTGCGCTTCAGGGAAAAGCACTTCAATGCCCGCTTTGTTCAAAATCTTCACAATCGCCACACCTGCGTCTGGGTAGACAAAATCAAGCGCGCATCCTGCATAAAAAGAGGCTTTTTGTTCACATTTAGGTTGTTCGATGGTTTTGAAAATGTCACGAAATGGAACCGCAGCAACAGACGGCAAGCTTCGATACTCTGACAAACCTGAGAGGAACATCGGAAGATGGCGGATAAAGCCCTCTTTGACAAACGGTTTTTGAACCACAGAAGCAGCACGCAACATCGTATGGAACACCTTACGGTTATTGATGACTTGAAGCGCACTTTTGTAGATAAACGGTAACCCCTCTTTTTTTGCGGCACGACGGCGAATTTCAAGGATGAGTCCAGGAATATCAATCTTCGCGGCACATATCTCTTTACATTTATCGCATCCGATACAGAGTGCTTGTACCTCTTCAGCGGATTTGAGTTCATTGAACCATGCCGTTAAAATCGTACCGATACCACCGGTATAGATGTCACCAAACACGTGACCCGTGACCAAACGGTACACCGGACAGACGTTCAAACACGCCGCACAGCGGATACACTGAAGCGCTTCTTTAAATTTGGGGTCTTCTGCCATTTTCGTGCGGTTATTATCCATCAAAACGATATGCACCTCTTTCATCTCGCCATCATCATTAAGTGTCGGTGCTGAGATAAACGAAGCATAACTGGTGAGAAGCTGACTGGTTGCATTACGTGGAAGAGCTGCTAAAATAGGTGCGGCATCGGTATAGTTAGGAACCAGTTTTTCCAACCCCACTAGCGCAACGTGAATTTTTGGAAGCGTTGTAACAAGACGCGCATTTCCCTCATTGGTACAAATAACGATAGAGCCTGTCTCTGCTATGGCGATGTTTGCTCCTGAGATACCCATATCGGCTTCAAAGAATTTCTCACGAATCGCTTTTCGTGCCACTTTAACCAGTTTTTGAATGTCGTTATCCAAAGGTTGTTTGGTCTCTTCGGCAAATAAGTCTGAAATCTCTTCTTTTGTAAGGTGAAGTGCTGGCATAACCATGTGTGAAGGCGTTTGGTGCGCGAGCTGGCAAATCCACTCACCTAAATCCGTTTCATCCGATTGGATGCCAAACTCATCTAGAAAATGGTTGAGATGAATCTCTTCGGTTGCCATCGATTTTGATTTGACGATTTTTTTGACATCTTTTTCTTTGCACAAGTCTGCAATGTATTGTCGTGCTTCTTCCGCACTTTTAGCAATAAAAACTTTGATACCATTGGCTTCAGCATTTTTCTTAAAGGTCTGAGCGAGTTCATCAAGATGACCTGCGGCATCGCCTTTAATGTCTGCAATTTTGGTTCGCAGAGCCTCAAAATCAACGCCCTCAAACGCTTTAGCTCTGGTTGCTGGATAATTCCACCTATCTAAAATACCCGCCAAATTTTGATTTTCTAGGGCTTTGTGGATAGATGCTGACATATCTGCTTTCATGATGCTGCTCCTTCTAATTCTAAATCATCGACACACACTATAACGAGTCGCTCCGGTCCATGAACGCCCACGGCAAGTACGCGCTCGATATCTGCTGTTTTACTCGCACCCGTAATGAGCGTAATGTATTTGTCATCTTTTGGGTGCATTTTGGTCATGAGCGCTGGAATATCTGCAATAATCTTGGACGTAGGAAGAATCGCCACATGAATCCATGCCAATGCAGAAGCAAGACGTTGTTCCACATCGGTAGAGTCTTGTGCCATACTGCCTGTCTCCGCTAAGCCCCATTTTAACTGGGTGATTCCCACTTTTGCACCTTTGGCGAGTTCACGATTGACTTCAAAATGAAGACCTGAAAATTTTTCTGCCATCGCTTGATGGTCAAAGTGTTCTAATATGGGACTTTTCGCCCAAATAGCGTACGATCCGGTTTCGTCTTTTATCTCTTCTTTTTCAAGAAACGCTTCAATAAAACCAAGCGCCTCAGTGGTTGTTGCAAAACGCTTGACTTCAGTATTACCCGATGCCTCAGCTCTTGCTTTAAAATTTTCAAACATAGGTACGTCTCCTTTTAATATGAGCTAATCTTTTTTACATGTAAAGATAAAACTTAAATAAATATAAATTATAATATCTAAGATGGATACGTAAATATTCTATCGCATGAAAATGACGATTGTATGAGATTATGCAAATAATGAATAATTGTTCAAAGACGCTTTACTTTATCCTACACCTCTTTTGATGTTCGTGATATTTTTAAAAAAAAGAAACCGATGCGCTTTACGCTGGCTTGACTTTGTTATCGTAATAGCGTTATAATTTTATAAGTTAAACTTACAAGTTTTACGAATAAAAAGGAGCACTTATGGATAGCTTGGAGCTCTCTTCAACGTTGCAAAGAAGTATCACAGCACTGCATAAGGAGCTGCGCAAACATATCTCTTTAGTGAGCATCTATTCTATGACGGAGCTAGAAACGATTGGGCATCTCTCACGAAACCCTTCTTTATTGCCTTCGCAACTTGCAACATTAACCCGTGTCAAAACCCAGTCGATGTCACAAATACTCCATAAGCTCGAACATGACCGACTGATTCAACGAAAGCCCTGTTCTAAAGATAAACGTAAAATCTATATTTCACTGACCGACTATGGTACGCAAATGGTAGCCAAGATGAAAAAAGACAAAAGCGAATGGCTAAAAAGCAGTATTGAAGCCCTTTTAAATGAACAAGAAATTTCACTCTTAGAGCAAGCATTACCTATTTTGCACAAACTCATAGACCAACAAAGCTAAGGATACAGTATGATAACAGCCCTTAATACACGTACGGCACTCATTGTCATAGATATGCAACAAGGTATTGTGAATGTGCCACGCATTCATCCAAAAGAGACGCTACTGGCAAAAGTGAACAGTCTCATTGATGCATTTCATATGGCAACACTCCCCATTGTCATTATCAATGTTGATCCAACCAATGCCGCATGGACGAAATCACGCAAAGAAGGCACTGCACAAAAGACGACCTCATCTCTAAGTGCTGATTTTACAAAAATTGTCGATGAAATTCACGCCAAACCGAGTGATATTTTTATCACTAAACACACATGGAATGCCTTTTTCAATACCACCCTACACGAGACGCTTCAAAAGCAAAATATCACAGGCATTGTTTTAGCGGGAATTGCTACCAGTATTGGGGTGGAAGGAACAGCACGTGCTGCCAGTGAACTTGGCTATAACATTAGCTTTGCCATTGATGCGATGAGCGATTCGTTGTTAGAAGCGCATCAGCACAGCATTCACACTATTTTCCCGCGAATTGGCGAGATTGGAAGCAGTGCTGAAATTATTGAAAAATTATCTTATCGCCATTAAATTCATAATTCAAAAGATACATTAATATGAACCTTAATACCTTTAAAGCTTTCAAAAGTCGAAATTATCGACTCTTTTTTGCAGGACAATCCGTTTCGCTTATGGGAACATGGATGCAAAAAACGGCTATTTTTTGGGTCGTGTATATGCAAACACACTCCGCCTTTATGCTAGGACTTGTCGCTTTTGCGGCGCAATTTCCCTCTTTTTTGCTTTCATTGGTCGGAGGAACTATCGCGGATCGCTATAACCGTTATAAAGTGCTTTTAGCCACCCAAATTGCTTCCATGATTCAAGCGGTACTGCTTACCATTGTGATTGGATTTACCGACTATTCGGTCAATGAAATTTTAGTTTTAAGCATTCTTCTAGGAATCATTAACGCATTTGATGTTCCCGCCCGCCAATCCTTGGTGCATTTAATGGTGGAACGTAAAGAAGATGTGGGCAATGCCATCGCTCTAAATTCATCCATGGTCAATCTTGCTCGCCTCATTGGTCCTGCCATTTCAGGATTTATCCTAGAAGTTTGGGGTGCTAAAATTTGTTTTATGCTCAATGCCTTTAGCTTTGTAGCCGTCATAGGCTCTTTGTTATTGCTCAAATTGCCTGCGTATATTCCACAAATGCATACGAAAAAAATGCTCGAAGAGCTTAAAGATGGGTTGCACTATTTAAAACAATCTCCCTCTTTAGGGATGCTGTTACTCTTGCTTGCCCTCGTCAGTTTAACGGTTCTTCCTTTTATCACGCTCATGCCGATTATTGCAAAAGAGACGCTAGGAGGCAGTGCCGTAACGTATGGTTACCTCAATAGCTCTGTTGGTATCGGTGCTTTTTGCGGCGCTATGTTGCTGGCATCGCTTAAGACAAGTATTAATCTTCGAAAGGTACTGGTTCTAGCAACAACTGCGCTTGCCACGGGATTACTCTTATTATCCTATACACACACGCTTTTTCTGGCACTGATGTTCTCAAGCATCGCAGGCTGTGGGATGATGCTTCACTCGACGATTATCAACACACTTCTTCAAACCACCTCTTCTAGTGAGATGCGAGGACGTATCATTAGCTATTTTGCGATGGCTTTTTTTGGTATGCAACCCATTGGTGCGCTTTTGGTGGGAACCATCTCGCATTACCTTGGCGCTTCTGCAACGCTTTTACTGCAAGGAGGCATCGCGCTTCTTATCATCGCAGTCTTTGCGCCTTATCTTTGGAAAGTCGCTTTGAATGAAGCATCATGATACGCATTTAAGATGCCAGAGAAGGTTTGCGTATCTTTACATGTAAAAAGCCTCTCTCTTACGCTAACTAGGCTATAATCCTTCTATTACTTCCTAAAGGCACTACGATGAAAAATATCAATGAAGAAAAACGCATCGTTGTTTTGATAGATGCTGATAATGCCCAACAAAGCAAACTCGAATTTATCTTAGCCGAACTTTCGACCCACGGACATATCATTGTCAAACGTGCGTATGGTGACTGGTCGAGCAGTTATCTTAAAAACTGGAAAGAGAGCCTCAATGAACTCGCCATTCAGCCGATTCAACAATTTGCCTATACCACCGGAAAAAATTCAACCGATGCTTCGATGATTATTGACGCAATGGATTTACTCTATACGCAAAAATTTGATGCATTCGCACTGGTTTCAAGCGATAGTGACTTTACCAAACTTGCCTCTCGCCTTAAAGAGTCGGAAATTTACGTGTTCGGGTTTGGTGAGCATAAGACACCTATCTCTTTTCGTAATGCCTGCGATGATTTTATTTTTACAGAAAACCTTATTTTTAACACCGAAGTCCTAGAAGATATTCCTGAGCTAAAACCCTCTAAAACATCGGATGATGATAGCCTTAAAGAGTTAGTAAAACTTTTACATGTCGGTTGGGAAAAGACCCAAGATGATGAGGGATGGGCAAGTGTATCGGCTGCGGGGGCGTACATCAAACGACAGTCACCTGACTTTGACCCACGCACGTATGGTGCTAGTAAAATCACTTCACTGCTTGCTAAATTAAGTGAGCATTTTGAGATGAAACGCTATCCGGGAAAAGGAACGACAACCATTGTTGATTATCGCCCTACTCTTAAAAAAAGTGCCCCTAAAAGGCGCCGTTAGTTTTTAAGCTCCAACCCTAGACTTGGAGCAATAGCACGCATGGAAGCAATGACATCAACAATCAATTCATCGATGCTCACGCCAAGCATTTCTGCACCCTTAAGCATCACTTCTCTGCTCGCTCCTGCGGCAAAGCCTTTGTCTTTGAACTTCTTCTTTGCAGACGAAAGCTCTAAGTCCATTACCGAACGACTGGGGCGAACCAATGCACATGCCGTGATAAGACCGGTAAGTTCATCAATAGCATAGAGCGTTTGTTCCATTTTTGTGAGTGGCTCAACATCGGTACAGATACCCCATCCGTGTGACATAATCGCACGAATAATCTCTTCGGGATAGCCTTTCTCTTCTAAGATTTCTTTACTTTTATGGCAATGTTGTTCTGGGTATTTTTCATAGTCTAAATCATGCAACAACCCTACGATGCCCCATGTATTGGCATCTTCACCCGCTTTTTCTCCAAAATAGCGCATAGCACCTTCCACGGCAAGTCCATGCGTCACTAAAGCAGGTCCGTTATACGCTTTAAGCAATGCAAACGCCTCTTCTCTATTTGGCATTATTTATCCTTTACATGTAAAAATAGAATATTGTATCTTTTTACGAGGGAGAAAAAGAGAAAATGATGCCTAAAATATTTCATCACAGCGTGGAAAATTCAATTTTATTGTGCTAAAATACGCTACTTTAAAAAAGTCTTTAATATTAAAATTAAGATATTTTACTAAAAATAGCTAAGTGCGGCTGCTTAGCTGAAAGAGATTGTATGGTAAATCCTATCAATGTTTACCGCATCAATACGGGTTCATGTAACGGTTGTGATGTCGAGCTTCTTGCCAGTGTCCTTGTACCAAAGTTTGGCTTTGAAAGTTTACATTGCACCTATACCAATGTTCCAGAAGATGCTCAGATTGTTATTGTTACCGGCTCCATCACCACGCGTTCAAAACCCTTTTTGGAAGCGATGCTCAAACGCTTACCCGAAAATAAAATCATTATTGCTCTTGGCATCTGCCCGATTAGTTGCGGTGTATTTCGTGATAGTTACTCTATCGAAGGTCCGCTGGACCGTTTTGTTACTGTCGATGTCAATATTCCAGGGTGTCCTCCAGCACCAGCATCCATCGTTGAAGGGTTGATTCAAGCCTGTGAGATGCTAAAAGCGAGGCAAAATGCATGATTAATCATACCAAAACCAAAATCTTACTGCATGAGGATGAGTGTATTTTATGCCGTACATGCCAGTATGTCTGCCCTGCTGGAGCTATTAATATTGAAGCCAAAGATGCAACGCATTTTTCGTTTATTATCTGGCAAAATAGCTGTACGTTATGTGGTAACTGCACCTATTTTTGTCCTACAAAAGCCATCTATTCGGCACAAGATACCGCACCTATTAATCTTCAAGGCGATAAATACACAACCACAACCTCGAAAGAAGTGGCGTATCAAAAGTGTTCAAACTGCAATGCTTCGATGATTGTTATCCCTGATAGCGTAATTCAAAAAGGCTTTAATACATGCACTCCTGAACTGCGTGCACTCTTTAACCTGTGTCCCACGTGTCGCGCCAACCAAACTTTTAGCAAGCGAGCCTTTTAATGAAAGCATTACATGTAAAACTCAATGAAATCACGCAAGCACTGCATATTCCATGTTCTTTTAATGTATTAAAAGAGAGCCTTTGGGCAGAAATAGATGAAAAAGAGACGCTCCTACAACTCAGTGAAATTTTAGAAACGATGAATGCCCGTGTCTGTATGATAACGTGTTACACCAAAGAAGATGCGCATGAAATTGTCTATCATTTTGATTTAAATGGCATCATGCTTAATCTCAAACTTGCGATTACCGATAAGAGTGTTCCTTCCATCACGCCTTTTTTTAAAAGTGCGGATTGGACCGAGCGGGAGATGAGTGAACTTTATGGCATAGCGCTTCTCAATCATCCTAATCCCAAACGTCTTTTTTTAGATGAATCCATTAAAGAGAGCGTCGTGAAAGAGTATTTTTCACTCTCAACCGCCATGAGCGGCAAAGTCTCTGAAGAGCTTTGGAATAAAGTAAAAGCATCCCAAGAGGTACGTCATGGATAATACGAAAGTCATTTTAGGCCCTTTTGATGTGGCACTCGAAGAGCCTGTTTATTTTAAAATCGAACCTGCAAAAGACGGCAAGACCATCCAAAGTGTCGATATGATTAATGGGTTTGTCCACCGTGGCATGGAATCCATTGTCTTGCATAAAAATTTTCTTCAAAACCTTATCATCACTGAAAAAGTGTGTGGGCTTTGTTCCAACAATCACCCCTTTACGTACTGTATGGCTGTCGAAAAAATAGCAGATATCACTATACCCGAACGTAGCAAATACCTTCGTGTTGTTGCCGATGAGATCAAACGCATTGCCAGTCACCTCTTCAATCTGGGTATGCTCTCACACCTCATTCACAATACCCCTTTAATGCAAGCCTTTTTAGAAACCCGTGAAGATTTCCAAGATATTAAAGAGCGCATTTGGGGCAATCGTATGGATTTAAGTGCCAATACCATCGGTGGCGTTAAATACGACCTCGATGAAGCAACTATCGCTTTTGTGCTTGAAACGCTTACGAAAAGTAAACCTAAAATTGAGGCATTTATTGAGCGCTTTGAAAATGATGAGAGCATTAGCGCACATCTGAAAGGTGTGGGCGTTCTCAGCCATGAAGAAGCATTAAAGTTGGGCGTTGTTGGACCTGTGGCACGTGCCAGTGGCGTCAATAACGATGTGCGCAAACGCGCCCCTTATGCCGCTTACGCAAAGCTCTCTTTTGATGTGATTTTAAAACAAGACGGTGATGTTTTGAGTCGCGCATTGGTGCGTTTATATGAAATACTCGAATCCATGAAACTTTTGGTACAAGCTTTTGATAACTTACCCAAAGGCGACATTGCACTTCCTAATCGTACGGCTGTTCCAGAGGGTGAAGCGGTTTCACGCACAGAAGCACCCCGAGGAGAGTTGGTCTATTATCTCAAAACCAACGGCAGCACAAAACCTGAGCGAATGAAGTGGCGTGTACCAAGTTATATGAACTGGGAAGCACTTAAAGTGATGATGCCGGGCAATAGCATTGATGATGTTGCGCTTATCTTTAATAGCATCGATCCTTGTATCTCATGCAGCGAGCGTTAAAATGAGTCATAAATTAATTGTAGCAGATACGAAAAAATGTATCGGTTGTTTGAGTTGCGAATTAGCCTGTGCGGCGGCAAATGCCAAGATCAGTTTTGAAGAGGCATACACGACCAAATTGCCACTCGTTTCACGAAACCGTGTTGTCAAAGTAGATACAAAAACCGCGCCAATTCAATGCATGCATTGTGAAGACCCTTCTTGTGTCAAGCTCTGTCCCGTAGGGGCGTTGCGTTTTGATAGAGACACGATACAACTGAATGAGAAAATCTGTATCGGATGCAAAATGTGTATGATGGTTTGTCCTTTTGGTGCAATCAAGCTCGTCGAACATGAAGGACGCGTATTTGCTCAAAAATGTAATCTTTGCCTTGACCATCCCGAAGGTCCTTCGTGCATTCGCGTCTGTACCACCGATGCCATCTCCATAGTCGATTACGATACCTTTAAAGCAAAAATGGCTGAAAAAGAAAAGAGTTTACATGCATGAATATTCCATTGTCTCATCGTTAATTGATGTGTGTGAAAAAGAAGCGGAAAAAAACCATGCCAAAGCCATCAAATCGGTTGAACTCGATGTCGGAAGACTCAGTGGCATTGAGATTCATTTTTTAGAGCAGTGTTTTGACGTCTTTAAAGAGACAACCATCTGTAAGGATGCCGTATTGACAATCAACGTACTTGATGTCGTTTTAGAATGCCATCAGTGCCATCAGCACAGTACGGTTGTCGAAAACAATTTTGTCTGCCCGCTTTGCCACAGCGATGATGTAACGATGATCAGCGGACAAGAATTACATGTAAAAAGTATTGAGATTATTGAGGATACCCATGAGACGATATAAAAGTATAGCCAAAGCCTATCCTAGCAAACGTAATGCCATAGAACGCATCGAGGATTTTCACCCTATTTACTATAACTTTTCAGACACGGAAGCCAAAGCACAAGCCAGCCGTTGTTTACAATGTCCGATTGATTTATTGCGTGGACTTCAAAGTGAATTTAAATTTTGTCGCACAGGATGTCCTTTAAGCAACAACATCCCACGATGGCTTAAAAAGACCTATGAAGACGATACCGTAGGAGCGTTTGAACTCTCCAATGCGCGTTCACCTTTCCCTGAAATCTTAGGACGTGTGTGCCCTAAAAAGGGACTATGCGAAAGTTCATGTACCCTAGAAAAAACGGACTATCATGCTATCTCTATTGGCAATATCGAAGTATTTTTGAATGAAAAAGCCTATGAAAATGGCTCCATTCCCTACTATGGCAATAATCAAGCCCGCAAACATAAAGTAGCGATTGTGGGAAGTGGCCCTGCAAGTTTGAGTTGTGCAACTTTTTTACTCAGAGCCAACATCGGTGTTGAAATTTTTGAGAAAGAGAGTTATGTGGGTGGTCTTTTAACCTATGGCATTCCTAACTTCAAACTGCCCAAACATGTTATTTTGCGTCGTCTAGAATGGATGAAACAAGCAGGGCTTCACGTACATTACAATACCGAAGTGGGCACGGATATTAGTATCGCAGAGCTTCTTGGTAACTTTGATGCCATTTTTTTAGGCATGGGTGCGCCTGTTGGTAGAAGTGCAGGAATGGAAAATGAAGATGCCAGAGGGGTTCATCAAGTGATGGAAATCCTTGCAGAAACACAAAAAGAGCTCTTTAAACATGAATTTCACCAATCTATTTTTAAAGACAAAGAGGTCATCGTGATTGGTGGAGGCGATTCTGCGATGGATGCGCTTCGAACGGCAATCAGACATAAAGCAAAACGTGTCACGTGTGTGTATCGAAGGGACGAAGCCAGTATGCCAGGTAGTCGTGCGGAAGTCATTAACGCGAAAGAAGAAGGCGTAGAATTTATGTTCCACAGTCTTCCTAAAAAAGCATTGGTGGACGAAAACCATCATGTCACAGGCATTGAAATTGCGCGAACGTACATCAATGATGAAGGAAAATTGCAGACTGATGAGACTCAGCTCACAACGCTTAAAGCCGATAGCATTGTTTTAGCCCTTGGATTTGCCGCCAAACGGTTTGATTTTTATGACGCCTTAGCACTCAATGTGGGTAAATCTAACACTATTGTCGTGGATGAAAACCAAGAGACAAGTCACCCCAATGTTTACGCGGGAGGCGATGTGGTTAGAGGGGCTGATTTGGTAGTGCGCGCCGCACTTGATGGAAGAACTGCCGCCTTTGCCATTGCAAAACGATTAGGAGTTCCGCAAGAAACTTATTTTTACATGTAAAACTCTTTCAAAGCTTTTTTTTGGTACTTTGTGTTCATACAACACGAATGTAACAGATACACCATACAATACTATTAGAAATAGTATCTAAGGAGCAGGGATGCAAACCTCTTCAGCGTATGAATTACATGAAAAGCCAACGATTTTAGTGATTGACGATACAGCAGACAATCTAACGCTTATTGCAAATCTTCTCAAACCTTTTTACCGTGTTAAAGTAACGAACTCCGGTGAAAAGGGTCTCTCTTATATCCACGACAATACCCTGCCCGATTTGATTCTTTTAGATATTATGATGCCTGGTATTTCGGGCTATGACGTCATTTCTCGTCTCAAAGCCGATCAAACCACTCGCTTTATTCCTGTCATTTTTCTAACAGCGATGAGCTCTCCTGAAGATGAAAAAATAGGACTAGAACTAGGAGCGGTAGATTACATCACCAAGCCTATTTCTCCACCTATTCTTTTAGCGCGCATCAAAACACAACTTCAAAATAAAGCGATGGCTGAATTCTTACGTGACCGCAATACCTTTTTAGAAGATGAAGTCAAACGTCGTACGCAAGAAGTTTCAGCGATTCAAATTGTAACCATTCTCACCATGACCTCTTTAGCAGAAACACGCGATACCGATACAGGCAATCACATTACCCGCACACAATATTATGTCAAACTCTTAGCAAAACACCTGCAACGCCATCCTAGGTTTAGCTCCTTTTTAACCGATGCCATGGTGGAAACGCTGTTTCGCTCTGCTCCTTTGCATGACATTGGCAAGATTGGTATTCCTGATGCCATTTTGCTTAAAAAAGGCAAACTGACCCCTGAAGAATTTGAGATCATGAAAACACATGCGCTCTTAGGGTATAAAGCCATTCGTAAAGCCGAAGAGCAACTCGCAAGCGAAGTTGATTTTTTAAAAATTGCAAAAGAAATCGCCTACACTCACCATGAAAAATGGGACGGTACAGGTTATCCACAAGGATTACGTGGCGAAGAGATTCCAATTTCCGGGCGATTGATGGCCGTTGCCGATGTCTATGATGCGCTGATTAACCGTCGCGTTTATAAAGATAAAATTCCGCATCAAGAAGCCGTTAGCATTATGTTAGAAGGGCGTGGTACCCACTTTGATCCCGATATTATTGATGCTTTTATGGTGTTACAACCCGAATTTCAAGCCATAGCAATGCAATTTGCTTCATAGGATTGGTATATGAGACGATTCAAAACAGCTCTTTTATTCTTTTGCATCTGGCTCTTACCGACCACGCTTTTTGCTACACACGCGTTTATTCCACTTTCCCCCGAAGAAGAGCAATGGATTGAAAATCATCCGACTATTAGTGTTGCCAATGACCCTGCTTGGGCACCGTTTGATTTTACCAAAGAGGGAAAAGCACAAGGCTTGGGCATTGATTATATAGAACTGGTTGCCCATAAAGTCGGTTTGAATATTCAATATGTTCATGCACCATGGAGCGAGCTATTTGAGCGCTTTAAAGTACGCAATATTGATGTAGTTCACAATGTTTATAAAACAGCTGAACGTGAAAAATTTGCTCTTTTTACACAGCCATTTTATGAAAATGCCAATGCAATTGCGATGCGTAAAGGACTTCAAATCGCAACACTTCGCGACTTGGAGCACAAGCGCGTCGCGTTAATTAAAGGGCATGGTCTTTCAGAAACATTGCTTAAAGATGTACCTTCAATAGAGCCGATTGAAGTCAATGACCTAAAAGAGGCTCTCCATGCCGTTAGTTTTGATAAAGCAGACGCACTCATCAGTAGTCTAGGGGCAATTAGTTATATCGTGATGGAAGAAGCACTGCCAAATTTAGAAATAGAACCTTTTGATGCTTTAAATAAAGATATCAGCAGTCAGCTCTATTTTGCGACAACACCGAATCAGCCTATTTTGCGAGACATTCTGAACAAAGGACTGCAAGCCATCACGGCACAAGAGCAAACCGCCATTAAAAGCCGATGGCTTTTGCAAACCAATGCTGATGCTTCTTTAAGTACGCTTCACTTAACACCAGAAGAAAAACAGTGGCTACATGACCATCCTGTAATTCGCTACGGTGGACGCCTTGACTACTTACCGTATGAAGCATTTAAGCACGATGGTACCTATTTGGGCATTATGTCGGAGCATCTCTACGGCATTGAAAAAAAAGCTGGGATTCATTTTGATAAACAACCTAGTATTACACTGCACGAACTTGAAACCAAAATCAAAAATCATCAAGTAGACGTGTTTACCAGTTTTAAAGATGACCATACCTTTGATGCGACGCATCAGCAAATTGATACCGATATCAAAAGTCCTATTATTATTGTTGGGAAAAAACAGCACGATAACCGTTTTATTGCAAATCTTGGACTTTTACAAAATGAAAAAGTCGCCATTATTGATAACTACCCGTATGCTAAAATGATTCGTGAACAGTATCCGCATATTCACTATGTGAGTGTCAAAGACATGCAAAGCGCCTTTGAAGGCGTGGCTTCTGGCAAATATGCCTTTATGCTCAGCTCTTTGGCATTAGCGTCTCATAAACTCAATGATATCAATATGAACAATCTTCAAATTGTCGGCAACACGGGCTATACTTTGCAACTGTGTTTAAGTGTGCCCAAGGAATGGCCTCTTTTTGCAAGCGTTGTGAAAAAATTTTTTGAAATGCACCAACATGAGATAAATCTCGCGCATAATGATGGACTTTACCGTTGGGAAAACATCACCCTCAAACCTAAGACAGATTATACTTTTTTGTTGGAAATCGCCGGTATTTTTATAGCGCTACTTATTATTTTATTTTACTGGAATTACCTTCTTAAACGAAAAGTCACTCAAAAAACAGCACAATTTTTAACCTTACTCAAAACATTCGATACATATATTATCGCTTCTAAAACAGACTTAGAAGGCAATATCACCTATGTCAGTGATGCTTTGTGCGCCATTAGCGGCTACAAACGCGAGGCGTTAATCAGTCGTAAGCATCGCGTACTTAACCCTAACAATCCCGATAGTCTCTACAAAAATCTATGGGATACAATCACGCAAGGTCATACATGGCAAGGACGCATCAAAAATACCAAAAAGAATGGAGATATTTATTGGGTTGATAGCGTGGTTGAACAAGACAGAGATGTCAATCAATGTTACGGGATATATTTCCATTATGCGCGATGTCACAGCACAAATAGCCCTCGAAGAGCTCAGTACAAAATTAGAACAGCTTGTCCAAGAGAGAACGCAAGCATTAGCACAACTCAACCAAGAACAACAAGCTATTTTCGATACCGCTTCTGTGGGAATATTTTTACTCAAAAACCGCCAAATTTTAAACTGTAACCATCACCTCAATGCGATGTTTGGATACGAACAAGGTGAGCAAATAGGTCAATATACGCGAATTTGGTATAAAGACGAAGCCGATTGGATTGCAGGTGGCACGCCCGTATACGAAGCACTTCGTGTGAATGGCATTCAATCGCGCGAACAGATTGTTAAGCGTAAAGATGGAACGCTTTTTTGGACACGCATCACCCTTAAAGAGATTGACCCGGGGCATGACAAGGGCGTTGTGGGCGTTATCGAAGATATTACGTTTGAAAAAGCTGCCATTGAAGAGATTAAAAAAGCCAAAATAGCAGCTGAAAATGCGGCCAAAACCAAAAGTAACTTCTTAGCCAATATGAGCCATGAAATCAGAACACCGATGAATGCCATCATCGGTATGTCGCATTTAATGCTTCAAACATCTTTGGACACAAAACAACATAACTACTTAGAAAAAATTGATAACGCAGCGAAACATCTGTTGCATATCATCAACGATATTCTTGATTTTTCAAAAATCGAGTCGGGGAAAATGGGTTTTGAGACCATTGATTTTTACCTTGAAGATGTTATGGAGCAACTCAGCGACCTTTGTGTTGTGAAAGCGCAAGAAAAAGGGTTGGAAGTTCTTTTTGATATTGGTATCAATGTGCCAACGGCACTTAAGGGTGACCCGCTTCGTTTGGGACAAGTTCTAATTAACTTGGTCAATAATGCTATCAAATTTACAACCAAAGGTGAAATCAAAATCGCAATTCATCTCCAAAAACAAAGCGATACGCATGTCACGCTAGCCTTTGAAATCAGCGACACCGGTATTGGCATGAGTACGAACGAGCAAGAAAAATTATTTCAAGCTTTCAGCCAAGCCGACCTCTCTACCACACGTAAATATGGCGGTTCAGGTCTTGGGTTGGCTATTAGCAAACATTTAGTGGAGATGATGCAAGGTACTATTGGTGTTAAAAGTGATATAGGCAAAGGAAGTACTTTCTATTTTGATGCAACCTTCGGCCTTCAAAAAGAGCAAAAACATATCAAACTTAGTGACAAAGATATTCGCAATCTTCGTATTTTAATCGTCGATGACAATCAAAGTTCTCGCCTTATTTTAGAAAATATTCTCACATCTTTTAAATTTGAAGTCGATACCGTCAGTAGCGGTGCTGAAGCCATCACGTTTTTACAAACAGCTTACCGCAATCAAAAACCGTATGGTTTAGTGCTTATGGATTGGATGATGCCAGAGATGAATGGTATTGAAACCATCCAAAAAATTAGAGAAATTTCTGATATTTCTGAAACGCTAGCGTTTATTATGATTACATCGTACAGCAAAGAAGAGCTCAAACAAGAACTTGAAGACAATCACATCAAAGATATTCTCATCAAGCCGATTAATCCATCAACACTTCTAAACACCATTCTCAGCACCTTGGGCAAAGATATTGTCATTCGTTCGCGCAAACAAGATAAAAAAATTGTTTATGAAGAGGCCTTAAATAGCCTCAAAGGAGCTTCAATTCTCTTAGTAGAGGACAATCTCATTAACCAAGAGATGGCCGTTGAAATTTTAGAAAAAGTGGGGCTATACGTTGATATTGCCAATAACGGGTATGAAGCCGTTCTCAAAATCAGAGAAAAACACTATGATGGCGTTTTGATGGATTGCCAAATGCCCGTCATGGATGGTTTTGAAGCAACGCGCACCATTCGCCAAGATATAAAAAATCGTTCTTTGCCGATTTTAGCAATGACGGCCAATGCGATGAGTGGTGATAAAGAGCGTTGTCTGATTAGCGGTATGAATGACCATATCACCAAACCCATCGATATAGCGCAACTCTTTTTAACGATGGCAAGATACATCAAACCCTCTTTTCCGGACACAACGCCCTCCGCCCTTCCTCCAACACACGAAGAAAATGAAGAGGTGAGTATTCCTGAACTATTGGGTATCGACCAAAAAGAGGCACTCTCTCGCATGGGCAATAATACAAAGATGTTTTTAAAACTCCTCATCCGTTTTGCACAAACGCAAGAGACGGTCATAGAGCGCATCACACAAGCACTCAAAGATAAAGATTTTACCATTGCTATACGAGAAGCGCATACTTTAAAAGGATTAGCGGGTAATATTGGCGCACATATGCTGGTTGCCAAGGCTGAGCAGTTAGAACACTATTTGGTCGAACACGATGTTCAAAACTGCGACACTCTGTTTGATGAGACCAATCTCTTGGTACATCAAATATGTCAGAATATCATGGAAAAATGTATGGTTTCATCTTCCGAGCCTTTGGTAAATGATGCATTACAATACGCCCCCACCACACAAGAACTGTTAGAACAATGCCATACGCTCAAAGAGATGCTCAAAGATTTAGACCCAGATGCAACCGATTTTTTTGAAGCATTGGTGCCACAACTCAAAACCGTTATCGATGAGCAGGAGATTTTAGCTTTGCAACAACAAATCCATAATTTCAATTATGACGAAGCTAGAAAGATGGTAGAGATGGTGGAAAAGACCATACTGTCTTGATTGAGAGCGCTTTTACATGTAAAAGTGCTTGGCGTCTCTTTAACACTTACTTAACGCACTTACGTTATGCTAAGAAAGAAGGAGAAATGTATGCCAATGATTTTACTGCTTGAAGATGATTACCTCTTAGGTGAAACGCTTATTGCGCTTTTAAAAGAAGAAGGCTTTAGCGTTCTCCTTGCGCAAGATGGTGAAGAAGCGTTGAGCCTTAGCTATGAAAACACCTTTGATTTGTATCTTTTTGACATCAATGTTCCTCTCATCAATGGGATTGACCTTCTTAAAATGCTTCGAGAAAGTGGGGACAAAACGCCCGCATTTTTTATCAGCGCATACAAAGACATTCAAACCATCTCCAAAGCATTTGATAGCGCTTGTGATGATTACATCAAAAAACCGTTTGAGTTTGATGAGCTTATTGTACGAATCAAAGCGCATATTCACAAAAAAAATCCCCTCATTCATTACGGAAAAATGGACTATGACTTATTGGAAAAACGAATTTTTTGGGAAGGCAAAGAGGTTGATTTGGGATGTGTTGAAAAAGAGATACTCGATCTTTTGATGCGAAATCAACAACAAACCGTCTCGAAGGAGCGCTTTTACGATGTTATGGAAAAACCCAGCGACGTTGCGTTAAGAGTGCACCTTACCAAACTCAAACAACGCTTTTGCTTGCACCTCAATAACGTCAAAGGGATAGGATACCGCCTTGAAACACTATGAAAAAGAGGCGTTTATTAAAACGTTTAGTATCTTTTTTCTCTCACTGACACTTTTGACGAGTATTGTGGCTTATTTTTATTATGGCGAGCAAAAACACATCATGGAAGAGCAAATTTTCTCTGAAATGAAAGAATTTACGTACGATTTTCAATCTAAAAAATTTGATGTCGATGTCATCGCCTATCGTCACGATGTCGATAGGCTCAATCTTCAGCCATGCGTTGAGGGGATGTGTGCTTATTTTAGTATTCCAACGTCTAAAAACAATATGTTCAAAGTCATTTTATCGCATGAAAATTATCACGAAAAGAAAGATACTATCGTTTTTAAAGTCCTTGTCGTGTACAGCTTTATTCTTGGTTTTATTTTTTTGTTCGCATTGTTTTACTCTTTTTATGCGCTCTATCCACTCAAAAAGGCGCTCGATATTTTAGAGAGTTTTCTCAAAGACATGATTCACGATTTAAACACACCTGTCACCTCCATTTTACTCAATACCAAAGCGATGGCAAAATCACATGCATGCGATGCATTGGAGCGCATTGAACTTGCTGCGCAAACCATTGCTTCGCTGTACCGTAATTTGGAAGTTTTGCATCAAGGATTTATTCCGCATAAACACGATGTCGATTTAAAAGAGCTTTTACATGTAAGAGCAAAACTTTATCAAAAACTTTACCCGCACCTTAGCTTTGTCTTTAATACGCACGCTTACATCGTTTCGAGCGACAGTGATTCCATTGCCCGTATTTTTGACAACTTAATTTCCAATGCGTGTAAATATAACCAAAAAAAAGGCACAGTAACCCTTAGCAATCAAAACAACATCGTTACCATTAGCGATACAGGCGTGGGTATCAAGCAGTGTGAGCGTATTTTTGAACGTTATTATAAAGAGCATCCTAAAGGTTTGGGACTAGGACTCAACATCGTGCAGTCTTTGTGTCAATTGCTGGGTATTCGCATTAGCGTTACGAGCCAACTAGAGCAAGGAACCACTATTACGCTGGTTTTTCCGACAAAGGAGAACGCATGAAAATAGTTGCTTTTCTTCTGTTCTTCTGCCTACTTTATGCCAGCGATGAAGCTCAAATTGAAGAAGATATTACCAAAACGCAAAGCATAGATGAGCTGACCACAAAAATGCAATACGCTCCTAGACAATACCGCCATCGCTACATACAAGCCATTAAAGAACGTGCTATGCTAGAAAATCAGGCAAAGCGCCAACAACTGATGCAATCATTGAGCAATGAAGATGTCGCAACCCAACACATCAATGCCCTCTCCGGTAACCGCCAAGGCTCTAATGCTTCTGGAAACGGCTGTGGGTGTGGAGGCGGAAAAGGTGGTGGCGGTGGCAAAGGCGGAGGAAATCGCTAAAAAAATAAATTTTCAAAACAACTTCAATCATTAAATTATGCTTTAACAAATTAAAAAACATTAAAAATATCACAATATTGAGTATTTTAGTAACAATACAACTCATTACAAGATTATATGGCTAAATATGACCAGATTCCTCAGAAAAAGAGTATAGTGAAAGTAAGAAGCGTAACGATAAGTGTTGTATGTTATCAACATACCCTCGTATCCTCCTTCTATGCTTTCACAAAAAAACGCCGACTGGATAAAATTGGCCAAGGCAACATAGCTGTCTTGAGTTTAAAAGATGGCTATTTTACTACTAAGGCATATTCGAACGTGTCCTGAGAGGAAGAAACGTTCAATAACATTGTAAGCCCTGTGCATTTTCATAACAACATTCTACTCAATATCTACCAACCAAACTTCATTAAGGAACTATCATGTTTACAAATAAACCTAATACTAAAGACGACCACAAAAAAGATGCCATTCTTAGCCCAGAGCCTAAAAAAGATGACGTTAAAGTCACTGAGCCAAGTACACAAAGTCCTAAAGTAGATTCTAAAAAAGATGAAACCATTAAAATCTAAACCATAATGCGAACGATTGAGTGTAACGATAACGTTATTGCGTATTCATTGCACTCATCGTTACCATAAATTTTTTGCTTATACTTTCTCGGACACAACCCTACATCATTAAAATAGAGAAGGAATACCTTATGAATAACGATAAAGAACTTTACCAACAAAAAAAACAAACACAATTGAATGAATGGAAAACCATCATGCTTCACTGCAGAACACAATCTTTAGCAGCACGAACTAATGTACAAGTTGAATTAGGTAAGCACGTCAAACTTCTTGAAGGTAAGCTTGAAGAAGGAAAAACTGAACTAGCACAATTAACAAAAACCACCAATAGTAATTTTGAATCTGCAAAAAAAGGTTTTGAAATCATATGGGAATCCATCAATACAGCGGTTTTAGATACGGCTACAAAATTCAAACCCGCCGCATAAAATTTCATGTGTATTGGTTGATTTAACAATACTCTTTTCCAAACTAATTTTAAAGGATTTTTGATGAGTGACAAAACACTTTATGAACAAAAAATACAAGAACAATTCGATACCTGTAAAACTCAAATTGCAAAGTTTAAAGCTGAAGCCACACATGCTAGTGCTACGGCTCAAATCGAAATGCACAAACAAATCAAACAACTTGAAGACAAAGTCAGTGAAGGTCAGACCAAACTTGCGGAACTTAGAGTGGCAAGTGAAGAAAAATTTGACACACTAAGAAAAGGGGTTGAGTCCATTTGGCAATCGACTAAATCAACACTGCATCACGTTTCAAAACATTTTGGCAAGTAAACTAGCTTAACGTTACGAGTGTTTATAACCTTTTACATGTAAAAGGTTATAAACTACTTTTTCGAAGCGCTTCACGTGAGGCTCTATCGACAAGTGTAAAGTAATGATCCGCATCATCTTTCTGAGAGGTCAGCTTATGCCCTTTTACTTTTACCAAAGAGCACTTTTTCTTATCCATCACCTTATAAAACGCTTGGTACAATAGAGCATGTTCATGAATATTTTTGTGCTTTGTTGCATAATTATTGCGCTCAAACCGCTCTCTTCTGTTTGGTAGCGTGATGATATTTTGAGAATCGGTGTAAATTACAATCGCTTCTTCACTCTCTCCCACCTCGTCCAATGCCCACAGAAGCGTTTGAAGTTCAAGCGTGGTGGAAGAAGTCTGCCGAAACTCTTTCACCTTTACATGTAAAGACTCAAGAGCTTCCAAAGTGGCATTTTCAGGGACGATGACATAAGCACCAAAACCCACATGTGTCTTTGCATTGACACTGCCATCGCTAAAAAGCCGTATCACCTAGCCTTTTACCACAACAAAATCTTCTTTATCGCCCTTCCATCGCAAACTGTACAAATCATTACGGCGTGAGCGTAGATTGCGCACGCTACCTCGTTCTCTTAGCTCCTTTAACAAGCTCAAATCCAAATCAGCCACGAGGGTCATCTCGGTATTTGGCGTAGCTTCTGCAATGGTCGCATCGTGTGGAAACGCAAAATCTGAAGGGCTAAAGACGGCTGCTTGTGAGTACTGAATATCCATGTTTTCAACCCGTGGAAGTGTGCCGACACTGCCAGAAATAGCGACATAACACTCATTTTCAATCGCTCTAGCTTGTGCGCAACGACGCACGCGCAAGTAACTGTTTTTCGTGTCTGTCCAGTAAGGAACAAAGAGAATATCAATGCCTTGTTCTGCCAAAAGACGTGGAAGTTCAGGGTACTCAACATCGTAACAGACGAGAATGCCCACACGTCCGACATCAGTTTCAAATATGCAAAGCTTATCGCCGCCATGCATACCCCAATACGCCTCTTCATCGGGTGTGATATGCAGTTTTTTCTGCGAGTCTTTCGTACCATCACGACGGCACAAATAACTGGCGTTATAGAGCGTATTGCCATCGTATTCAGGCATACTGCCTGCAATGATGTTGATGTTGTAACGCACGGCAAACTGCCCTATTTTCTCGACCAAGGTGTCGGTGTAAGCTGCCACCGTACGAATAGCCGTTTCTTGGTTTTCATCACTGCGCAAAGCCATCAAAGGTGCGTTGAAAAATTCAGGAAACAACACAAAATCGGCATTGTAGCCTGCCATCGCGTCCACGAAAAATTCAACTTGGTCTAAAAACTCTTCCACGCTTTTAACACTGCGCATTTGCCACTGTACAATGCCCACACGCACAATGCCTCGATTGACCGTTGGGTTCGTATGCGGCTCTTCATAGTCCACATTGCTCCACTCCAAAAGCGTGGCGTACTCGCGCGATGCGGCATCTCCTTTAAGGTAGCCTTTTAACACACGCCTGACATGAAAATCATTTGAGAGCTGAAACCCTAAAACGTGGTCGCGTAGCTCTTTATCCTTAACCAGTTCGATGTATTTTTTAGGGGTCATTTCATGCGCATGTTCTGCATACCCAGGAATGCGCCCACCTGCGATGATACGCTTTAGATTGAGCCTGTAACACAGCTCTTTTCTAGCATCATAAAGCCTTCTGCCAAGGCGAAGTCCTCTGTAATCAGGATCGACAAAGATGTCTAATCCGTACAGCGTATTTCCTTTAGGGTCGTGCGTTGTAATCATGCCTTCACCCGTAATTTGATTGTACGTGTGTCTGTCGCCAAATTTATCATAATCCACGATTAAACTCTGTGCCGCCGCGATGACTTTGCCATCGTCTTCAATGCAGATTTGCCCTTCAGGAAAGGTGTTCAGTTGCGCGCTAAACTCTTCAAGCGTCCAACCTCCAAGCGTCGGATAAACTCTGTCCATAATTTTTTTAACGTGCTCGTAGTCTTCTAATTGTAGATTGCGAAGTATCAGTTTATTTGCAAATTTTGAATCGTCACTGTTTCCCATAAAAATTTCCTTTTCTATTGTACCCTGAGACTAAAAAGTATCAATGAAATCTTATCACAGTTTGTATTTACCGTTGGTTTGGAATGAAAGGAGAAAGAGAAGGAGAAAGAAGAAGAGCTTACGCTCTTCTCTTATCTCACACAGTCGAAGAAATAATCTGTTTTTGCGATACCTTTTGTCTCTTCATCCAACGCGTCTAGGACGGAGTTAGTGATCCAAGTTAAAAGGTTAAGCGCGCCTTCATAGCCACTGATTGAGTATCTATGGAGGTGGTGTCTATCAAAAATTGGGAAACCGATACGAATAAGTGGTATTTTTGTATCTCTGTACAACTCTTTACCATAAACATTACCGATCATGAAATCTACAGGTTCTGTGAAAAGTAGACTTCTTAAAGCCCACAAGTCTTTACCCGCCCAGATATTGCACTCTTCTTTGAAAGTACATTTATCAAGGATAGCTTGCATCTCTTTTTCCCAACCTTTACGTGGAGCATTGTGGCAAAGAACATGCGTTGGAACAGCACCCATTTCAACTAAGAAAGAGACAACACCTAACAAGAAGTCAGGGTCTCCCCAGATAGCGAATTTTTTGCCGTGCATATACGGATAACTGTCTTGCATAGCATCGACTAATTGACCACGTTGAACACTCAACTCTTTTGGCACTGGTTTACCCGTAAGTTCGCTGAGTTTCATCACAAACGCGTCTGTACCGCCAAGACCGATTGGATTACATGTAATGTACTCTTGTTTCCAATCATTTTTGACGGTTTTACCTGTTGCTTGTGTTGAATACTTTTGAAGTGAAATCGTCGCTCCTGCACTGCTTGCTGTTTTAGCAACAGAAAGTGGTGTACCACCTGCGAAGAGTTTATATTCGCCTGCTGGAGTATTCCATTGCTCTTCATGGTCACCAATCATAACGATTTTGTCGCTGAACATAGCAGCGATTTTTTTCACTTCTTTTAAGCTACCGAGGTATGGTTCAAAACCAGGAATGATGTTGATACGTTCAGCATCTTTCTCACCGCGTGCTTCAAAAGGGTTCAATTCTTGTAAGATAGCGTTCATCATATTGTCATAACCTGTAACGTGGCTACCGACAAATGAAGGCGTATGTGCCGCTGGGATTGGCGTATTGTCAAGTTCCCCTTCAGCATCTTTACGCGCACCGATAACAAACGCACCCAAGTCATCACCGATAACTTCTGCCATACATGTGGTAGAAACCGCAATCATATCTGGTTTGTAAAGGGCTTTACAGTTACGTAAACCCTCTTTCATGTTTGCAAGTCCACCAAAAACCGCCGCACTCTCACTCATAGAGTCAGATACACAAGGAGTTGGCTCTTTAAAGTGACGTGTAAAATAGCTTCTAAAGTAAGCCACACAACCGTGACTTCCATGAACATATGGCATAGTGTTTTCAAAACCAAGCGCAGCCATAACAGCTCCTAAAGGCTGACATGCTTTTGCTGGGTTAATCGTAATGTGCTCACGTGCTAAGTTTTTCTCACGGTATTCCCATGTGGTTGTCCACTTAGCGATTTCAACAACTTTCTCAGGATTGGTAGCACCTGCGTGACCTTCAAATTGTTGTTTGTTTTTGAAAACGTCTTGATACTCTGGTTTTAAAAAGAGCTTCTGCCCATTTACTATGTTTTCTACGTCTTGCATTGTGCTCTCCTTAGTTAGATTCCCATGGTGCTTTGGTGTGAGCCCATACTGGGGAGTTCAACGCCAAATCCATGTCTTTTGCAAAAATTGCAAAGGCATCGTATCCATGATACGGACCACTATAATCCCAAGAGTGCATTTGTCTAAATGGCAAGCCCATTTTTTGGAAGACATACTTCTCTTTAACACCGCTGGCTACTAAGTCTGGTTTGAGTCTTTTAACGAATTGCTCTAATTCATATTCGTTGGTATCATCGTAAATCAATGTTGTACCATTTAACTCATCTTTGGTTCGTTTGTAGTCATCACCGTGACCAAACTCGTAACCTGTACCAATAATTTTCATTCCTAAATCTTCGTAAGCACCGATAACGTGACGAGGGCGTAAACCACCAACGTAAAGCATTACGGTTTTGCCTTCTAACTTTGGTTTGTATTTTGCGATGACTTTATCGGTCATTGCAGTATATTTAGCAATCACTTCTTCTGTTTTTGCTTGGATACTCTCATCAAAGAATGCCGCAATTTTGCGTAAGCTTTCTGTTGTTTTGCTTGGTCCAAAGAAGTTATATTCCATCCAAGGCACACCAAATTCTTGCTCCATATGACGAACAACGTAGTTCATACTTCGGTAGCAGTGAAGAAGGTTGATTTTCGCTTTTGGAGCAATCGTCAATTCTTTATAGGTTGCATCACCACTCCATTGAGCGATAACACGAAGACCCATCTCTTCTAGTAAAATTCTTGAACTCCATGCATCTCCACCGATGTTATAGTCACCAATGATAGCGACATCATAGGGAGTTGATTCAAAATCTTTTTTATAAGAGTTATCAGGTAAGACCTCATCACGGATCATATCGTTCGCGATATGGTGACCTAGACTTTGAGAAACACCACGGAAGCCTTCACATGAAACAGCAATGGTAGGTTTGCCTGACTCTTTTTTATAGGCTTTAGCAACAGCTTGGATATCATCACCAATCAAACCGATTGGGCACTCACTTTGTACGGAAATACCGTTGTTAAGTGGGAAAAGCGTATCAATCTCAGCGAGTGCCGCTTTGAGTTTTTTATCGCCACCAAATACGATATCTTTTTCGTTGTAATCGGTTGAGAAGTTCATCGTTACATAGGTATCAACACCTGTTGTTCCGATGTAATAGTTTCTTCTACCTGCACGGCTGTATTGACCGCATCCGATAGGTCCATGGCTGATATGAATCATATCTTTCACAGGACCCCAAACAACGCCCTTACTTCCAGCGTACGCACAGCCTCGCTGAGACATAACACCTGGAACAGTTTGCTTATTGCTCTTCGTCGCGTCACAAGCACCTTTTACACCATCAGGCATATCAACACCAAGGTGTTTTTCCCTACTTTTTTTTGCCTTTTCAGGATAAGCTTCAAGCACTTCCGCGATTGCGGCTTGTTGCTGGCTTAGCAATGTTTCTGTTGTCATGGCTCTTTCCTTAATTTTTTGTAGCGCGATTAAGCAACTTTTACTCTGTAAAGAAGCATATCGTCAAGCTTTTTGCAAACATCTGCTGTTGCAGCACCATCGACTGCTTTCGAAATTTCGCTCATTTGATACTTGTTGGTATAGAAAATCATTTTGTATTCACCTTCGATGTCTGATTTTTTGTAGTAATCAGCCAATGCGGTGAAAAGGAATGATCCTTTTTCAACTCTTAAGTCTTCTTGTTTAACACCATCACGGTTTTCACTGATAAGAACTGCGTAACTAACATCTGAAAGATCGCCAACTTCTGCTGTGACTCTTTCGATAACTTGTTCATGACTAATTTTATTTCCCATTGTTGCTGGAAAGTGGTATCCGCAAATAAACATTGTGTGCTCCTTATGTATCTATAGTTAATTAAGCTGTTGCTTTTTTGCCGATAGCATCTGCTTCGACTTCTTCTTCCAAACCGTACTCCATCAATAACGCTTCAAGGTCATCCATTTCCAATGGTTTAGGAATAACTTTAAGGTCATTGTGAATGATTTTACGAGCAAGCTCTTTGTACTCAAACGCTTGGTCTGTTTTATCCGCAAACTCAACAACCGTCATACGGCGAAGCTCTGCACGTTGTACGTGGTTACTTCTTGGTACGAAGTGAATGAGTTGTGTTCCGATTTGTTCAGCCAAGTGTTTTGCAAGATCGTATTCACGGTCTGTCATACGAGCGTTACAAATAAGACCTGCTAGACGGACACCACCTGTATTTGCGTATTTTAAAATACCTTTAGAGATGTTGTTAGCCGCATACATAGCCATCATTTCACCTGACATAACGATGTAGATTTCTTGTGCTTTACCTTCACGAATTGGCATCGCAAATCCACCACAAACAACGTCACCGAGTACGTCGTAAGAGACGAAATCTAAATCTTGGTCATAAGCACCCTCTTCCTCAAGGAAGTTAATCGCTGTAATAACACCACGACCTGCACAACCAACGCCTGGTTCTGGTCCACCTGATTCTGCACACATGATAAAACCATCTGTAATATCTGTGTTATCTGGGTCAAACTCAGCCGCGCCTGGTTTACATACATCTTCAAGCTCTAAGTCTTCAACCGTACCTGCTTCACTTGCTAGTTGCATAATGGTACATTGTGCTTTTTCATGCAAGATAAGTCGTGTTGAGTCCGCTTTAGGGTCACATCCAACGATAAGGATTTTTTTACCGAAGTAGTGTGCCATTGCAGCCAGTGTATTTTGTGAAGTGGTAGATTTACCAATTCCGCCTTTGCCATAAAAAGCAATTTGTCGAAGCTCTGCCATTTTGTTCTCCTTGTGTGAGTTTTATTTCACAACACACTTTTGCATATAGTGTTCCATAGAAAAATATTTTGGAAAAAAAATTCAAACATAAAGCAAAATATTTACATGTAAAGTGTCAATATTCCTAAGTGAGTGTTTGGTTATAATCAACCGCTATATAATATGGAAAAGGAGAAAAGATGCAAGCACTTTTTGAGCATTATAAAACGATCATTCTATTTTTACATATCGTCTCAGCCGTAATTTGGGTGGGTGGAATGGTCGCTATCAAATTTGCTGTTCATCCCGTACTTCAAAGTATTGAAGAGCCAAAAATAAAGCTTGGAAAAACATTACACATCGTAGGTCGGTTGTTTAACCTTGTCATGCCTTTTATTGTCTTGATTGTCCTTTGCGGGTTTATCATCTTAAAAGGAACAGGCTTATCAGGAGCGGTGGTTCATATCAAAGAGACTCTTTGGACAATTATGACGCTCAATTATGTGTACATGTACATCAAGCGCACACACGCACAAACGCTTTTTGAACAAGGCAACTTTGCAGGCGCCAAAGAACACGTACGCTTGCTCCCTACGGTTTTACTGCCTCTGAATATTGTTTTGGGAATTGTCGCCATCTTCTTGGGGGTTATGCTCAGAGGTTAAGATGTTTTTTTATAAAATATCCTTTCCAAAAAATATACAAAGAATCCAAATGAAAACAGATAGATTAAGACTCAGAGCGTTAAATCAAGAAGATAGCCAAACGTTATATGAACTTATTTTTAGTGATAAAGATGTTATCAAATATACCTTCGGGAAAGATACTATTTTAGAGCAAAACGTCTATGAGTATGTAAAACAAATAGGCTTAAAGGTTTTAGAAAACAATACGACACATGAGATAATCGGTTTAGCAGGTGTTCTGCCTTGTTCTTATTTGCAAGAAGATGACTATGAATTTGGTTTTATCTTGGCAAAAAAATTTTGGGGACAAGGATATGCCAGCGAAATCGGCAAAGCCCAAATAGAATCAATCAAAAATGCTTTGCTCAAAAACAGAGCCGTCGCAACCGTTTATCCTGAAAACGTTGCCTCTATAAAATGCATAGAAAAACTTGGACTCAAATACGAAAAAACTATTTTGACAGAGAGAGGAGAAAGGCTAGTTTATCTGTTGAATTTTAAGTAGCTTTTTTTACTTCAATAAGCCATTAAAAGAGTCAAAGGAAATAGGCTATTTTTTAAATTTTTCACTTTACATGTAAAGGTTTTAATTTAAAGTATCTCCCCTTTTTGCCCTTTTATAGTTTATCTTAGAAAACACCCCTCAGTGCCCTATATTATGGACGAATAAAATCATTGACTTTGAATCAATTTTTATCTAGAATAGATTAACTAATTGCATATTTTTATATACAATTAACAACAAAGGGGGTGCGTGATGATATTTAAGTCAATTCAAACTAAGATTGTTGTAATAGCTGGGCTTTGCCTGATTTCAGCCGTTATCCTATTGGTGGGGTATGGGTTGTATTCATCTAAAAGCACACAAGATGCGGTTTCTAAGGAGGTTTCCTCTTTGCTGACTGAGCTCAACATGGAGAGACTGCAAAATTTAGCCGGCGAGCAAAGTGGTACCATTCAGGCTGAATTGGCGTTGGCTTTGGATGCTGCACGTACCATGGCTAACACCTTTGAAGTGAGTAAATTTAAATCTAAAGATGGTAAAGGTGCTCTGGACATTGGCCGCGATCAGCTCAATGCTATACTTCTTAATGTATTAAAACGTAACACAAGTTTTAATGGTACCTACTCCTGTTGGGAGCCAAATGCAATCGATGGGGCTGATGAGAACTTCCGTGTAAACAAAGACGGTAACAATCCAACTACCGGACGCTTTACCCCCTATTGGACGCGTGATGATAAAGGCAATATTGCCGTTCAACCTTTAGTAGAGTACGACACCTACGACAAACATCCTAACGGTGTTCTAAAAGGTGGCTGGTACATTACCCCTCGTGAGCAGAATAAAGAAAGTGTGCTTGGACCTTTACCCTATATCGTACAAGGTAAGCAAGTATTTCTCGCAACGATGTCTGTGCCTATTAACGTCAATGGTAAATTCTATGGTGTTGCAGGGGCGGATTATAACTTAGATTTTGTTCAGAAAATTGCCAAAAAAGTTGATGCGGAGTTGTTTGAAGCTCATGGACAGGTATCCATCATTGCTGACAATGGTCTGTTGGTAGCCCAAAGCGAAAATCCTTCTATGATCGGGGGTCATTTTAAACAAGTGATGCCTAAAGGTTGGGAAAAGATTTATGAAGCTATTCAAGCAGGTAAGGCGTTAGTTCGTATCAACGATGATAGTGGAATGATAGAAGCAGTTGCTCCAATCAAGCTTGGACAGACGGGTAAACCTTGGGCGGTTCTGATTCAAGTACCACGGGAAATTATATTGGCTAAAGCTTTGGTGCTTGATAAAGATATGAGCGATCGACTTTACAGTAATGCTTTATTGCAAATTGTCGTTGGTGTTATCGTTGCTTTACTGGCTATTATTGCAATCTATTTTCTTACCACCAGTATTATTGCCAAACCTCTTTTAAACCTTAAAGAAACTGCCCATGATTTGGCAACAGGTGATGGTGATTTAACCAAAAAATTAGCTATTAAAAATCAAGATGAAATTGGTGATGCTTCCCATGAGATTAACCAATTTATCGATAAAGTTCACTCAACCATCAAATTAGCAAAAGACACCAGTTCTGAAAATGCATCGATTGCGCATGAGCTCTCTGCGACAACCCTGCAAGTGGGCAAACGCGTGGAAGACTCTTCAAGCATCATTTCTCAAGCCACACACATGTCAAGCGAGACCAAACAAGAAATTGTCTCTTCCGTCAATGAAGCAAAAGCTTCAAAAGAAGAGATAGTTAAGGCAAATAATGAACTCCAAAGTGCTCGTAAGTTCCTTCAAAAACTAGGACAGCGTGTTCAAGAGAGCGCGCAAACAGAGCAAGAACTTGCACAAAAAATCCAACAACTTAACTCTGATGCCGACCAAGTTAAAAATGTTCTTACCGTCATCGGCGATATTGCTGATCAAACAAACCTTTTAGCACTCAATGCTGCCATCGAAGCTGCACGTGCAGGAGAGCATGGAAGAGGCTTTGCAGTCGTTGCCGATGAAGTACGCACCTTAGCAGAGCGCACCCAAAAAAGTTTAGTTGAAATCAACGCAACCATTAATGTCATTGTTCAAGCTATCACGGACAGCTCAGAGAGAATGAATGTTAATTCAGCACAAATCCAAGAATTAAACACGCTCGCGGGGGATGTAGAAAGCAAACTGGATAACACTGTTTCTATGATGAATGTTGCAACCAAACTCAATGAAAAAACGGTCAATGACTACATTCAAACAGGTGAAAAAATCGATACCATTGTTTCCAAAATCGAAGAGATCAATACGTTAGCAACGCAAAATACCAGAAGTGTGGAAGAAATCGCAGGGGCGAGTGAGCACCTCAATGAACTCACCACACAACTCAACGCCATCCTCAATAAATTCAGAACATAAGTTAAAGCCCTATTTTAGGGCTTTAATCACTTGGTTTTCGAGTGTTTACGAGGGGCAGGGCTAAATTTTTAGTCTTGGCAGAAAAATCACTTTTTAGAGTAAAGGATTAAAGGGGACAGGATTAAAGTAGCCTGTCCCCTTTTTTCCCTTTTTTCTGCTTTATTCAGCACTTAGGCGGGATATTTTTGAATAAATGGCTTCTAGCATTAGTACTTTCTTAATACCATAATGTAGTTCCCTATGACAATTTGGACATACTGCTATTGCATTATTAATAGTATCAGAACCCCCATCTGCCAATCTTCGTAAATGGTGGACTTCTAAAAAAAGGCTACCATCTTCTTTCTCAAATGGCGCATTACAATTGCAATTTTCACAAACACCATTGGCTTGATTTAAAATCCAAGCAACTACCTGAGGGTCACGATCATATTGGGTAGATTCTGTAGTTGATTTACCAGGATTTTTATTACCCTTCGGTTGAACTTGGTTTTCCTGCTTCCTTAAGCTTCTAACTGTTGATTCAAATTTAGCAATGGAATTTGTTTTTTGACCTTCAATTTTATTAATTAATGCTTCTAATTCTCCAACAATCCTTGAACCAACATTCTTTGCAGGTTTAAGACCAGACACCCAGCTTCTTCCCATAAGCGAATAGACATATGAAATATTTTGCATACGATAATCGTAAGATTTTTCACTTCTTCTAAATTGTTTTGCTAAAGCAGTATAGTATGCCTTTTTTGTGTACTTTACTCCATCCAGCTCTTTTTGTCGCATATCAACATACGCGATAACTGCTGCTTCAAGTTCAGCAGTTGTCCAGTTATCATTGTGATCATTTATGGTTGTACTATGTTTAAAAAGATCTTTTTGAAGTTTTTCTAGATTCATATACTTAATCGGATTTGCTTCTCCTCTTGTATAATATTGAGATACATCTTGCCCAATAAAATGTTGCATGTCGTCTGCAACTTTGCCTGTAAATTCAAGTCTAGTATTTAGTTTTGGATCATCCATATTGATTGTTCTTGTTTTGTATTTTGTTGTATTGGCATTATGCCATTTGTCAATTTTATATACACATTTTATAATTTCGTCATGTATTGCAAATGCATATTGCAAATCCTTGATTCTGTTTTTACTAATTCTCCAAATTCCACGAAATCCATCGTATAGTGTATCTTGACTTATATCATCAAATTTCGCTTCATTTAAATCCACATATGCCTTAATGAATACTACATTTTCCATCTCATATCCTTAATAGATAACTCTTTATTCAACTGAATTTAGATTTCAAAAATAAAGGGCTTGACTTTCAACTTTTTCTAATCCAATTTTATACAACCTCTAACACCCATCAAAAAATAATATCGCTTTCATTTTTAAAAGCAAACTATATCTTTTCCAAATCTTTACATGTAAAAGCATTTTTGCTTACTTATTGCACAGATGGCTAAGAAACCTTTTGATACAATGTCGTATTATTTTTTTTGGAGTCTGTAATGAGCAGTATTGTTTTTTTAAACGGAGATTTTTGTAAAGAGGAAGATGCGAAAGTATCTATTTTTGACCGTGGGTATCTTTTTGGCGATGGTATCTACGAAGTGGTACCTGTTATTAATGGCAAAGTAATCGACAAAGAGCCTTTCTTTGAACGTTTCAATAGCAGTATGAGCAAGATTGGTCTTAAAGCACCTTTTTGCAAAGAAGAAATCAACACCATCCTAGACACGTTGATCGCTAAAAACGACCTTGTTGAAGGTGGTATCTACATGCAAGTAACACGCGGTGTGGCACCTCGTGAATTTTATTTCCCTGAAAATACCCCAACCACATTTATGGCATTTACCTTTAAAAAAGAGATTATCAACCATCCTTTGGCTGAAAAAGGTATCAAAGTTCTTAGTTGTACCGACATTAGATGGAAGCGCCGTGACATCAAGTCTATCTCACTCTTGGGTCAAGTTTTAGCGAAAGAAGAAGTCCACCAAAAAGGTGCCTTTGAAGGTTGGATGGTTGAAGACGGTTATGTGACTGAGGGAACATCATCGGCTGCGTTTATCGTGAAAGACGGTGTTATCATCACACGTCCACTTTCTAATTCTATTTTGCCAAGTATTCGCAGAAAACTTCTCATGGAATACACAAAAGAGAACAACATCAAAGTGGAAGAGCGTCTTTTTACGATTGAAGAAGCATTGAAAGCAGATGAAGCGTTTATGGCAAGTGCAACGGTATTTGTTCTTCCGATTATCGAGATTGACGGTAAGCCTATCGGCAGTGGAAAACCAGGTCCAATGGTTAAAAAACTTCGCGCACTTTACGTTGAAGCAGCGCTCAAAGAAGCCAATGCCTAAATAACCAAAGAGGCTTTACATGTAAAGCCTCTTTCTACTTTTGACACATTTGCTCCATCAACTTCACACTGAGTAAATCCAACGCTTCTCCTCGTTCACACAATTTTTCTATCAATATTTCCCTGCGTTCTTGCGTTAGATTTTGTCCGACTTTCAGTTTTAAAGAGAGGGACTTTGGACGAAGCTGAACAATGCCAATCGTTTCTATGGCTTTTTTATACATAGGACTCTTCGCATCAATCACATCATACTTTCCTTCAGGCTGTAACTTTTGCATCAGCGCATTGAGGATGTTGCACTTTTGGGATGCATCGTCTATACACTCCACATGACCTGAAAAATGCGCAGAGAGAAACAGTTGCGTGGCAGGACAAGCAGAGCGGGTATTGCTAAAATACGAAGGAATTAAAGACAGAGGTTTTACGACACTAAAACTTGCGTTTGTATTTTTTGCCATTGCGTCCATCTTACGTCCTTCTTTTGAACCATGAAAGCAGATGCATCCATCGTGCCAAACAAAATTAAGCGGTACGCTGTAAGGTTCATCGCCGTCAATCAAACACAGCGTTCCATACTCACAGCTCGATAAAAGTTCTTCTAAGAGTTTTGGGTCGTTTACTTCAAATTCTGCTCGTCGCATACTCTCTCCTAAACCGTTTGAGTTGTTTCTGTAAGGTCGATTTCCAACACTGCTCTTGCCCACGGGTAGGTCTCTTTCATAGAAGCATACGCATCACCTTTTTGGATTATACGCGCATTGCCACGAAGTAAAAACCCTGTACCCATATGATGCAGCCCTTCAACCTCTTTACTGCCCACTGTTACCAAAACTCTATTATCACGTGTTAATGCCTCTTCGATACTGTGCATGCCACCCACAGGAATGATGAGGCTCTTCGTGGTAAGACGCACATACGAGTGCCATGTGTTTACCACGCAAGGAAAGTCTTTGCCTTGAGCGACAATGGCAACAACGCCCTCTTTTTGCATCACTTGTTTGAGTGTATCTGAAATCATACGAATTCCTTTTGATTTAATTTGTGGTATTATAATCCCAAACTGTACTGGTTACAAGAGCCAGTTTGTTAAAAATTTTAGGGGACAGTTATGTATGTGTTAGACAAAGAAAGCAATAAGCCGCTCTATTTGCAACTCTATGAAGCCATGAAACAAGAGATTGTAACGACGCTAAAATATGGCGATAAACTTCCCTCAATTAGAAACGTCGCTTCGCAATATTCCATTAGTAAAAACACTGTTGAGTTGGCGTACAAACAACTTTACACAGAAGGCTATATCGAAAGTGCGCCTCAAAGTGGGTATTTTGTTGCGGATATGCCTTTAGAACAAGACCCGCCAATCAAAACAATCTATATGCTCAACACAAAAACATCACCTTCGATACGTTATGATTTTATTCCCGCAAGACTGACACCTGATGCGTTTCCCTTAAAACTCTGGAAGCGGCTTTTTATCAAAGCGATGGGAGAGGAGCTTGATTTTGGAGCATACGGCGATAGACAAGGTGAAATCGGACTTCGTGAAGAGATAGCACGCTATTTGATGCAATCACGTGGCGTAAACTGCGATGCTGGACATGTCATTATTTGTGGCGGTTTTGCCGATTCGATGCACATTTTAGCGACTATCTTAAAAAGACAATGTAGCCATATTGCGATTGAACATCCGGGTTTTCCTATTGTCCGTTCTCTCTTTAATGATTATGGTTATACCACGGTGCCCATTCATGTCGATCAAGATGGTTTAGTCATCGATGAGCTTGAAGCATCACCTTCAAATCTGGTTTACATCACGCCCTCGCATCAATACCCAACGGGAGTGAGTATGCCCATTCGTAACCGCATACGACTTCTGAATTGGTCAAAACAAGTAGGAGGCATCATCATTGAAGATGATTACGACAGCGAACTGCGGTATCAAAATCGCCCGATTCCCTCGCTCCAAGGCTTAGATAAGGACGATAGAGTCATTTATGTCGGAACCTTTTCCAAGTCGCTCTCCCCTGCCCTTCGTGTCAGTTATCTAGTCCTTCCGCATCGGTATATAGGTAAGTATAAAACATTATTTCTTACCCGTCACCAACGCTGTTCCGTGTCGCTTTCAACGCAAAAAACCTTGGAACTTTTTATGGCGGGCGGACACTGGGAGAGGCACTTGCGCAAAATTCGTACGCTCAATCGCAAAAAACACGACGTGATGAAAGAAACCTTGCAAAAGACGTTTGGCTCGATGATTGAAATCATCAGCGAAGGCGGAGGACTAGCTATTTTGATGCGCCCCACGCACACAATTAATTTAAATGTTTTAAGACAAAACGCTTTAGAAAAAGGCATAAAACTCTATCTTGCGAGTGATTATTACGGAAACGATTGGGAAGCTATCTGCATGGGATTTGGAGGACTGAGCGAAACAGAAATCCGCGAAGGAGTCGCACTTTTAAAAGAAGTATGGATGAACACACTAGAAAAAAAAGGTCGAAATTAGGTTCTTAACTTTTTAGATGCGAAAACTCTTACATGTAAGAGTTTAGCAAGCACTAGTACCAGACAATGAAAGCTAAGGAAAGGGTCTAAAAGTTAAAAGTTTAACCCTGACCCCTTATTTCCCTTATTTCACGGAGATAAAATAATGTATGATTTTTTAGATAAAGTACAAGAACCCTATGTATTGGAAACAGATTTAACATCTGATGAATTTTTAGAACAAATGGTTACTATTTACGGAGAAAAAATAAAAGATAGTTTTTTTATTTTGGATGGAAATCGTATGAAAGATTGGAAAAAGTTGTTTGATGAATTTCAAAATATTATGGAGTTTCCCAATTATTTTGGGCACAATTTACCTGCTTTTAGTGAATGTATGCAAGATTTACATGATTGGTTAAATGTGGATGAATATGTTTTATTTATCAAAAATGCTAACAATATTTTAATAAATGAAAAAAATAGTCAAGAAAAAATAAATATTTTATTTAGAAGCCTTAATTTTATTGGCAAAGAATTATCAGTCCCAATACAATATGAAGACCCCAATAATGTGAATAATAGAAAAGCATATCCATTTCATGTGATATTTGAAAAGGTATAGCGTTAGTCTTTAGAATAACTCCAAATTTGAAAGCATAGGGGATAAAGTTAAACTTTTAACTTTTGAGCGTTGCTATATTTACATGTAAAGAACATTAAAAAAAGAAAAATGACGAGTTATGACGGCATTTTTTACTCAAAAGCTTTTTACATGTAACGCTATGTTCAATCTAAAAGTTAAAAATTTAACTCTGAGCCTTTTTTATTCATTCTATGCAAAAAATTATTAACTTTATTAGGTTATAATTTTTACATGATTACTTTAGCTAAAAAAATGCAATACTTTGTTGATCTTATTGTCGTGCAATCTCCTTCCAAGGACGATGAAGAACTTGTGCGATTGAACCATTATGTATGGACAACGCTGTTAATATTGCCTATTGCTTTTGTCACAAGTGCCTACAATGCGCATATTCATAACTATGTTTTAGCGTTTATCATTACATTTTTTTCTGTTTATCTTCTTATCACTCTGTTTTTGATTCCTAAAACAAAAGAGACCTATCTTCTCTATCATGGTGCAAATCTCATCTTTACATTTTTACTCATCTATATGGTCTACTATTCCGATGCGGATTTTTCACGCATTTTATGGGTTTATACGTACCCGTTAAGCACGATTTTTCTCTTTGGGAACCGTGTTGGTTTTTTATGGAGCTGTTTTTTACTCGGAGTTATCATCTCTATTTTTCTCTTAGTTCCTCAAAGTCATGCTCTTTATACGCTGCCTTTTCAAATTCGCTTTGTTGTTTCCTACCTTGCCATCGCTTTTATTACCAGTTGGATTGAGTACCATCGTTCTCGTTTTCAACACGAATCCATTCAAACCCACCAAACACTTTTTTTAGAACAAATGCACCTCAAAGAGGAAATTGAAAGGCGTAAGGTGCTTGAAGAAGAGTTGAAGTATCTCGCACAGACCGATACTCTGACAGGACTCTACAACCGACGTTATTTTTTAGAACAAGCCGAACAGGAGATTGCTCGTGCCAAACGCTACAATTTTTCCATCTGTTTTGCGCTCTTAGACATTGACTATTTTAAACAAATCAACGACACGTTAGGTCATCCTGCGGGAGATTATATGCTTGAGAAGTTGGGGATGTATTGTCACAAGTCTCTCCGCGATACCGACATTTTAGGGCGCCTTGGCGGTGAAGAATTTGCGTTACTTCTTTTACATGTCAATGAAGAAGAAGCCAGAGACAAAATGGAAAAACTACGCCAAGACATTCATGCCTTAGAGATTTCGTACGAGCAGACGAACTTACGTCTTAGCGTAAGCATCGGTATAGCAATGTTCAAAAAAGAAACGCAAAATTTTGATGAGCTCTATCTGCTGGCCGATAAAAAACTCTATGAAGCCAAAACAGAAGGTCGTAACTGCGTTCGCTAGGATGCAGAATTGTTTTTGAGTTTGGCGTTTTGCGCTCGCGTGTGCCCTTTGATATCAAATCCGTAACGATTATAGCCACCGACAAAGATTTTCTGAGCAGGGTCAAACGAAGCCGAACACGCTTCTTTATCGTATAAAACATCAAAAGACTTACTTTTATCTTCTACATGTAAAAGATAGATGACGCCCTTATCGACCATTGCGATTTTTGAAAAATCCTTACACTGCTTTTTGAGGTCATCTGGCAAAGAGTGGTGTTTGTACAACTCATCTAAAATCTGCTTTGATTGCGTCGTGGTTGCGTGAAAAAAGACTTGATTGCTTTGCGCAGACACTTTGGTGACGGTCAAACTCAGCTCTTTGTGTTTAAATGTTTGTGGCAAATTTCCCTCTAAACTTTTTGCCATCAACGAAGCAAACATTTCTGGCGTTAAAGCAAAAGGCGACAATGCTTTTTCAGATTGGGCATTGAGCGTGATTCCACAAAACAACATCAAGATACATATAATTTTACATAAATTCATTGATTTTTTTCCTAAAAACTATTTGTTGTATTGTAACTTATTTTCTATTTAGAGGCGGATATATTTCAAAGTTCATGCCATTTGCACTGTTAAAAATAAAAATGTGATAAAATATCACAAATCACACAAAGAGGAAAATCTATGGCAATCAGTGACTATTTTCCAAACTTCAAACGCCTCAAAATTCAAACAGAAGACGCTACGATTAACACCCTAGTAGGTGGCAGTGGCAAAGAAGTTTTGCTTCTCTTACACGGTCATCCCGAGACCTATCTGATTTGGCGCGATATTGCGCCTACGTTAGCACAAGACTACACCGTTGTTCTAACAGATTTGCGAGGTTATGGCGATAGTTCAAAACCTAGAGGCTTAATGGACCATTCAAACTACTCAAAGCGTGTTATGGCGTTAGACCAAGTGCGTGTTATGCAACAGCTTGGATTTGAGCAGTTTCACATCATCGGGCATGACAGAGGTGCTAGAGTGTGTCATCGTTTGATGCTCGACCATCCAGAAAAAGTCAAAACCTGCACGATGATGGACATACTCCCTACGTATGACATGTACGAACAAACCAACTGCGAATTTGCAACAAAATACTGGCACTGGTTTTTTTACATTCAGCCGTTTGATTTTCCAGAGCGTTTTTTAGGAGCTGACCCCGAATATTTTATTCGCAATAATTTGCTCAAAAAAGCCAATGACCCTGCAAAAAATTTTCCAGAAGAAATCTTGCAAGAGTACATCAAACACTACGCCAATCCCGCAACCGTTCATGGCATCAGCGAAGATTATAGAGCGTCAGCAAGCATTGATTTGGAACACGATAAATGTGACCGCGATAAAACCATTACAACGCCTTTATTGGTACTTTGGGGTGCGAATGGCGTCGTAGGAAAAATCTGGAATGTTTTAGAAGGATGGCAAAAATACGCAAGCGACGTTCAAGGTTTTGGTGTTCCAAACTGCGGGCATTTTGTACCAGAAGAACAACCGCAAATCGTTTTACAAGCGCTTCAAAAATTCTTAGCCGAAAAAACAGCCTCTTAACTTTTTGAGGGCATTGTGCCCTCTTCTTCTCTAAAATCCTCTACTCCATGGCTTTATCATATGCTATTACAGTGAAAAAGGGTACAATGACGCTTTGATTTTTTATGCCAAGCATAAGTTTAAAGGAAGTGTATGCACAAAAATACATTGAGTCGTGGTCTAAAGAATAGACACGTTCAACTCATTGCATTGGGCGGTGCTATCGGAACAGGTCTTTTCTTAGGCGTTTCCACTACCGTTCAAATGACAGGACCAGCTGTTATCTTAGGATATGCGCTTGGTGGGTTTATCGCATTTATGATTATGCGACAGCTCGGCGAAATGATCGTCGAAGAGCCAGTAGCAGGCTCTTTTAGCCATTTTGCGAACAAATACTGGCACCCATTTGCGGGTTTTGCTTCAGGATGGAACTACTGGATGCTCTACGTTTTAGTGGGCATGGCAGAACTTACGGCGATTGGTACATTTATCCATTTTTGGCTCCCCAATGTTCCCACATGGGCTTCGGCGGCATTTTTCTTTGTTCTCATCAACCTGGTCAATCTTGCCAATGTACGTTTGTATGGTGAATTTGAATTTTGGTTTGCCATCATCAAAGTTATCGCCATTGTCGCGATGATAGGCTTTGGTAGTTATCTGCTTATCAGCGGAAACGGTGGACCTGACGCACATTTGAGTAACCTTTGGGCACTAGAAGGCGGATTTTTACCACACGGCATTCAAGGCTTTTTAATGGCGATGGTTTTTATCATGTTCTCTTTTGGTGGATTAGAGCTTATCGGTATCGCCGCTGCTGAAACGGATGACCCAAGCCATACGATTCCAAGAGCAACCAATCAAGTCATCTACCGAATTTTGATTTTCTACATCGGCGCACTTGTTATCTTGCTTTCACTCATGCCATGGATGAAAATGACCAAAGAGGTCACACCGTTTGTAATGGTTTTCCAAAGCATGGATGAGAAAGTCATCGCGCACATCTTAAATGCTATCGTTTTAACCGCAGCGCTTTCTGTGTACAATAGCGGTGTTTATTCCAACTCGCGTATGCTCTTTGGTTTAGCGGCACAAGGCAACGCGCCAAAGCGCTTTATGAAAACTAACAGTCGTGGCGTTCCTGTCAATGCGGTATTCTTTTCAGCACTCATTACGGGTTCATGTGTTGCTATCAACTATTTTATGCCAGAAGATGCGTTTAAATACCTGATGGCACTTGTGGTTTCGGCGTTGGTACTCAACTGGTTCATGATAAGCTTTGCGCATCTAAAATTTCGCTACGCAAAGAATAAAGAACACGTCATCACCAAATTTAAAGCACTTTGGTTCCCTGTTGGCAATTACATTTGTCTTGCTTTTTTTGTAGGAATTTTAATTGTCATGCTTTTCATCGATGGTATCCGCACATCGGTTTATCTCATTCCGATATGGCTTAGTATTCTCGCTATTGGGTACAAATTCTTACGCAAATAAATCTTTTTTATTCTTACATGTAAAACATTTTACATGTAAGAATTTCATGTTTGAATGCTCCTATTCTCCAGACTTAAGAAAAAATTTGTCATACTTTACATGTCATGAAATTATCTCATTTTATAAAGTACACGACCATGCAACAAGACACTGTTTATTTTGACCAACTTTTTCAAGCGTTAAACCACTACGCTCCTCTTTCACACGATGACTTTTTACTGTTAAAACCTTACCTTGAACTCAAAAACGTTGCTAAAAGCGAACGGCTTCAGGACAATTATACGCCAGCCCATGCGCTTTATTTTATCGCCAAAGGGCTGCTTCGTACGTATTATTTGCATGAAGACGGTACGATTTACAACAAAAATCTTTTTATGGAAAACTACTTCTCCGCCTCGGTGGTTTCGCTCTTAAACGGTGAAAACTCGTACCTATGCATCGAAGCGCTTGAGCCTAGCATCGTTATTCAAATCGACTACAAAGGGTATCGTCATCTTATCGACACGCAGGAAGCTTTCAAAAACTTCTACATTCGTTACTTAGAAGCAAACTGGGTCATCGAAAAAGAACGCAATGAGATTTCACTCATCGTCGATAACGCAAGCGTTCGCTACCAAAACTTCATTGCACGTTACCCAGACATTGAACATCGCATCTCTCAACACCATATTGCCGCGCATCTTGGCATCACGCCCACGCAACTTAGTCGTATTCGCAAAAGTCTCAACCTATGTCAATGACACCGTCTTTGAAAAATACTATGATAAGCGTAAAAAAAACAAAGGCTTATCGTGAATAAAGAGACCATGGCACATTTACTGGTGCTACTCAATACCTTTTTAGTCGCAGGTTCGTTCATCGCGTCTCAAAAAATTGCGGGGTTGATTCACCCTATTTCGCTGACGTTATTTCGTTTTATTCTGGCTTCTTTGTTGCTCAGCCCTTTTATTCTTTTCAATCTCACAAAACGACAAAAAGTGCAAAAAACATTTCCAAAAGCGATGATGATTAGCCTTTTTTATTCGCTCTATTTCATCGCTTTTTTTAAAGCACTCGAATTAACAACCGCGCTTAATACCGGCACACTCTATACGCTCGTACCGTTGGTTACGGCTATTTTGTGTATCTTTTTCTTTAAAGAGCGCATTAGCCTTTTTCAGTTAGTCGTCTATTTTTGCGGAATTTTAGGAACCATCACCGTCATTTTTAAAGGTGAGCTGACGCTGTTGCTTCATTTTTCAATCAACAGAGGCGATTATATCTTCCTAAGTGCCGTTCTTTTTATGGCAATTTACTCAATTTTGACCAAATATTTGCACCGACAAGACGATGACGTACTGGTTTTGGTTTTTATGACGCTTGTGGGTGGAAGCGTGTGGATGTTTGGGGCATTGATGTTGATGGATATACCGCTTCAATGGGAGCTTATCACAGGCAATGCACTCTTTTATATGCTCTACCTTGTCATCGGAGCAACGCTGATGACCGTCTATCTGACGCAAAAAGCTTCCATCATCATCGGTCCTAAAAAGGTGATGGCGTATGTTTATATCAGCCCGGCGAGTATCGCTCTTTTGTTGTATTTGCTCGAAGGTGCCATCATTACGTGGGATATCGGCGTCGGCATCGGTATCTCTTCTCTAGCGACGCTTCTACTCCTAGGCAATCGGGCTAATCGTTAAGCGTCACGGAGCCTTTTAAATACTCCACGCAGTTACCCGAGATAAAAATACGCTCTTCGCTCACGCGACAGTAAAGCACACCCGAACGCTCGGACGCTTGCAAAGCAATGAGCTCAGTTTTACCCAAACGCTTCGCCCAAAACGGCGCAAGTCCCGCATGAATGGAACCTGTTACGGGGTCTTCAACCCCACCATTCGCTGGCCAAAAGTAGCGCGATGCAAAGTCATACGCCATACTTGGAGCAGTCACCACCACATCAAGAGGTCCAAGGGTTTTGAGCTTTTCAAGATCAGGCACAACCTTTTTAACATCGTCCTCACTGGCATACACGGCAAAGTACGCTTGTTGGTTTTTGTGATATTCAAGTGGCGTAATGGAAAGCCCCGTTTTTAACGCTTCTGGAACTTCGCTTAGTTTCTCAGGCGCACGATTGGGGAAACTCATCTCAATCAACCCATTATCACGCAAATTCACCTCAATAGTATTCACCGCTTTCGCCCAAAAACGAATCGTACCTTTTTCACCCAGATGGTTAAAAATGACATACGCACTCGCCAACGTCGCATGCCCACAAAAGGCTATCTCAGTCAGTGGCGAAAACCAACGGATTTCATAAATTCCTTCATCATTTTTAACAAAAAAAGCCGTTTCTGAAAGATTGTTTTCAGACGCAATACTTTGCATCATGATTTCAGATAACCAACTATCAAGCGGCATAACAGCGGCTTGGTTACCTTTGAACAGTTCGTTGGTGAAAGCATCTATGATGTAGATGGGGAATTGGGAGAGTTTCATGGTTGTGTCCTATATATTTAGTAGTAAAATTTTATTATAAATTCCAGACGTGTACGGTTTTTGCATCAAATATATGTACTTTACACTTAAATTTTGATTCAATTCTTTCAATATGTTTTTGATCACTTTCTGAATAAACACCAATGTAAATACTCCACAATTTATCTGCTACTGTTTTGCCATTTTTTGCGGCAATATTGATTGCTTTTATGATATGTTCATCATATTCACCAAAATTAAAACCAAATGTAATTAATGACCCTTCAATTTTAGAAAGGCTTTCATAGCAATAGGATAAGTAATAATTGTGCAAAATATGTTCTAATTTTTGTTCACTGGTTCCAGCAGTTACAAAAACAGGATATTCTTTCTGTTCCAATCTATTTTTTATTTTTTCCATAATGTAATGTTCAGAATCATATTCTTCTTTAATAATATTCACGCCAGTATCAAATAATGGTAATGCACCATGTAAATAATAAATTGTTTGCTTTTCTTTATGTTTTCCCCAACGTAGTTCTGAATATTCTATATCATCCACATAGTCAGCATCTTCTTCTTTATCTCTTCCAAAACCATCAATTGCATTAGGTATCTTATCTCTATTTCTCATTAACACCCAATAAAGTAAAACATCATAATTTGTTGTAAAAATCTTTCCATCTTTTTCCAAATAGCTATTTAAAAATGCCGCGCAAATATCACTTTTTTCTTCAGAGATTTTAAATACATGCTCTGGGTGTAAATCTTCGATTGCATCAATTAGGCTATTCTTTAACTTAGCACTTGCTTCTTTGACTTTATTCTTTAAGGCTTCATCAGAACCAAAGATATCAACTAATTCACTAAAATTATCTAATTGTTTCATTACAAGTTCAAAGTTTTTTGTATTAATAATTTCAAAAAGTTTAGAAAGAAGGTCATTGTCGAGTTTGTCAATAAATTGGTGCAGAGCATTATACGAGAATATTTTTGCATCATACGCCATGCTAAAACCATTCCCTAAAAGTAGGTGCTTTGTTCTTTTACTTTTAGTTAAATGGGCTATAACTTCATCATAAGTTTCGAGTTTCAGCTCCATATCAATTGCTCCTTTCTTCTCTCTATTATTTTTACATGTAAACTTAATACAATTTCCCAAACAAATCCAAATGCGTCAGATACAATCTCACATCAAACTCCAACTGATGATAACTCGGCTCCATTTTTTCGCACAGGGCGTAAAAGGCTTTGTTGTGCTCTTTTTCTTTGAGATGGGCGAGTTCATGGACGCAGATCATTTTTAAAAAAGATTCGGGGGTGTTTTTAAACAGTGTTGCTACGCGGATTTCGCTTTTACTGCGAAGTCTGCCGCCGTGGTTTTTGATGGTAACGCGATGAAGCCCAAGCGCATCGTTGATGTCGCTGATTTTACCGTCGTAAAGCACTTTAGTGATGGGCTCGCTTTTGCGAAGAAACTCCGCTCTTAGTTCCATCACGTATGCGTACAGTGCTTTATCGCTTGTGATGGCGTGTGTCTTTGGGTACTTTAACAGCAAATAACGCCCTAGTTTTTCCTCTTCAACCAAGGTTTTGATTTGGCTTTTAAGATGCTCAGGGTAATGTTCTATATAGGTAAGTTGTGGCATTTAACTCTTTTTACATGTAATAATATAATGCAATTTTTCGTGCAATTTTTCAATGCTTTTTTTATCTGATTTTTTGATGCATTCACATTTGTCTTCCAATAGCTCTTGTTCTAGCAGTGCAATGATTTGTTCTAAAAAAGCACTTTTATTGGTATTGTGTTCTCTAATACGCGCTATTTGTGTGTTTTTATCTTGGACATGTCCAAACGCTGTTTGTATCGGTTTGAAACTCTTTGCAAACGCTTTTAATTGTAGCGCATCACATGTATAACGAAGCTTTTTATAGTGAAGTCTTAGCTTGTGAAATTGCTCATTGGGAGAGTCTAGGTCGATTTTTTGAGAAATTTTAGCGATTTTTTTGAAACGTTTTTCTAAAATTTTTTGAACATGAACAAACAATTTTCCCTCGGATTTTGGAAGGCACAACTTTTCATCGTGAAGCAAAGCTGCCATAGCGGTGACATCTTCTTGGTTCTCGGCGTATTTTTCACAAAACTGTGCGTATGCGACCTTTTTTTCATGCAACAGTGCTTTTTCGATACGCTTAAACTCGCTCGCACACGCTTCATCTACCTTGGTTTTATACGTCTCGATGCATTCGATAAAAACATCAATGTCGCGCATCTCATTGGTCTCTTGTTGCAAAACTTTGAGCCTATCATCCAGAACTTTTTTACGGTTTTTTTCCATAAACGTACTAAATTCTTTGCAGATAGAACGCGCCATGCGTATATTGACACGGTACTGATGCAAACTCTCCGCCTCTTTGGTTCGTAAAAAATCTTCCAGATACTGCGTGATATTGCGGATTGCTTCTAAAAGTGTTTCTTTGAGCAAATCTTTAACGCTGTGTGCTTCTAAACAAATTTTTTTTGACATAGATTTGACCTTGCAGGTTTAAAAGAAAATTGTAGTATAAAAACGCTTCATCGTATCTCCATTTGATAACAAAGCTATAACAAATGAAGATACGTTGTAAAACTTACTCTATTGGCTTATAAACATAGCATGCGATACCTTCATCGGTATAAGGCGGATTTCCATTGGCAAATTCTGATTTGTCCAGTGTATAAAAATGGTCCATTTTTTTATCATGCACGAAAAGACATCGATATAAAGGAACGAGGTTTTTATCTGTTTGATTGGATGCAAACACGTACCCACAAATTCCCTCAAAGACATAACCAATTTTTCCATTTTGCAATTCATTCCAATTTGTTGTATAGATATGGTCTTTATTGCTCTCGCTATAATACCGATATAATGGAACACTGCCTTCAACTTTAAGGTCATACATGCGACATTCAATGCGCTCAAAGCTGTAATTACCATTGCCATATTTCAACTCATCCCAATTCATGGTGTAAAAATGGTCATCCATCGTTGGGCAATAGTAACGGTAAAATGGCTTGGGATGATCCACCAAATTAAATTCATTATCACTTAAATATTTATCCACCGCTTTTGAAAATTCTTCTTTTTTACTCTTATATTCCGAATCGTCTGGAATTAAATCAACAATAGGAATCAGTGAACCTTTTTCCATATCGACAAGCGTCATATTTGTGTCATCAAGACTATCCCTCCATGCAGAAAAATCACTTTTAAGATCAATATTTGCTTTTGCATAATCAAATGAAACATTCATACATTTAAAAGGATCGCCACCAATGGTTTCGATATTGACTTGAAGTTCTTTGTTGTTTTTGACTAAACTTTCATCATATGCTACCTTAAGATCAGCCGTTACGATTTTGTTATAGGACGCTTTAATACCTGCCTCAACACTTTTTTCTTTTTCCGTATTTTCAATAATAGAACGGCACAAAACTTCTAAACGGCCACCAAGCACAATATGCGTCATAAGATGCGTGCCATAAAGTCGAATGAGTGTTGAACACGGTTTTGATTTAATATCTTTTAAAAATTGTACACTTAGATAGGGTTGTAGATCACTTGCATCAGCAATTAAAGCAACACTTACTTTACGCATAATACTAAAGTAACTAGCAAAAGAGTACTTAGAGGAGCAACTGTTTTTATAGTCAAATTTTAGAGACAAGGAACCAGAAAATAATTTTTTATACTTTACATCTACACCTAAGTTTGCAGTTAGTTTTGTGCAATATTTCATTGCATTTTCAGCAGTAACTGCTTTAGTATCAGAACTACTCCCGACTTTTCGCTCATACCGTCCCGCATCAACTTCATTTTCCAAAAAACGATGCATATCAATCACATGCGCACGCACACCGCTCGGATGACAATACAACCCTGTAACATCGTAACCATAGCCCAGAAAACCAGTATCAGAAAGTGTTGAAGCTTGCGGCAAAACCATATCTCTACTAGCAATTGTATTGGTAGGTAGACTCATTTTCTCTCCTTAGCTCAAGTTTTTATGACTTTTTTGTTTGTCTAATGTTGAAAATGTGTTGAGTGATAATATGAAAAATTGTAGTCTTTTATTATTAATAGAAGCTAAAAAGAACTCAATTTTGTTGATTTGTTTAACAACTGTATAAAAAGCTAGGTTATAATAGTACACGATAGAAATTAACAAAGGCTTTTACATGCAAGAAAATATGAATGAAATCCTCAAAGATTTGAGTGCGCTAGAATCAAAAGAGAAAAATTGCTTTGCGGTTTATTTTAAAATTATCGCGTTACCTTTTTTGGCGTATCTCTACTTTTTACTGGGCTTTTTAGGTGTAATTCATTTTCAAGTGGGTTTGCATAGCATCCTTTTGATTGGTCTTATTTTTCTCGTATCGCTTCTTTTTGCTAAACATAACGGCGAGTTTGGCTCATGTATCTTTAGGCGTTACTCCAAAGAGTTTAAAGACGAACTCAACGAATATGTCACAAAAAACCTTATGCGTATTGGCGATGTCGAAAAATCCAATGCATCGTTTGACAATTTTATCGAAGCTTACGCTAAACGCATCCGTAACGACAACTATGCTTCCGTTGCTGCGGGCGTCTTTCCTACCATGGGTATTTTGGGTACATTTATCTCTATCGCTTTAACGTTACCTGATTTTTCATCGCAAACAGCAGGCGCGTTGGAGCATGAAATATCACTTCTTTTAAGCGGTGTTGGTACAGCGTTTTATGTTTCCATTTATGGTATCTTGCTCTCATTATGGTGGATATTCTTTGAGAAAAGAGGCCTAAGCCATTTCGATAGCGATGTTGAACTCATCCGCGAAGCGACTTCACAACTGTTCTGGACCAAAGAAGAGATTGAGCAAGCTTATTTAAAAGAGAACTTACAACACTTTGAAAAAATCGGAAAGATGTTTGAACGTCTAAGCTCCAATGACTTTTTTGAACGATTGGGTCGTACGATTGAGAGTAAATTTGGGCTTTTTGATGAGATGCTAAAACTTGAAAGTGAAGCGGTGAAAAAAAGTGCTGAACACCTTAAAACGGGTATGGACACGCTCTCACGCTCGCAAGAAAAGCAACGTGAGCTCTCCCTCATTTACGATGAAATGCTGACAAAGATGAACGCGTTTAATGAAAATACAACCGCTTTACATGTAAAACTCAATACCACCAATGAAGCCATGTTAGAAGCCAATCAAGAATTGTTGCATACGCTCAGAGAAACGCTGCCCAATGTGCCAGAGACCAGTAATGCTGAAAATGAAGAGGTTGAGTCGCTCAAAGAGAGTTTGAAAATCATCGACGCTGAAACCGAAGAGATCATCCAAAAAATGGATGCGTTAAAATAATGCGCTACCGTCAATCAAAAAGCAGTGACCAAAACTTTTGGGTCTCGTATGCGGATTTGATGGCAGGATTGTTGTTTGTTTTTATCTTGCTCATCGGCGCGATTATCATCAAGTACACTTATGTGCAAACGGATTTGATGGCGATAAAAACAGACCTTGAAGAGCAAAAACGTGTCCTTGCCATCAGCGAACAAGACCTGGCGCAAAAGAAACGTGATGTGGCGAGTGTCACCGATAAGCTTATCTTAGCACAGCAACAAAACTTAGACTTAACAACGATGCAAGCTAAACTCCAAGATGAACTCGCAAAACTTAAAACCGATGCCAATGCTACCGAGCAGTCCTTACTCGCCGCGCGTGCGCTCTTAGCTGAAAAAGGCAAAGCACTGGATGATAATAACGCAAAATTGGAACTAACCGCCAAAGAGGTCGAAAGTCTTAAAAAACTGTTGCTTGATGTTGAAGGCGAACGTGATGAAACCAAAGGTGAGTTACTCATGAGCCAAAAAGAGCTGAGTGATGCGAGCAATACACTCAAACTTAAGCAAGGGGAATTAGCCCTGATGTCTCAAAAATTATTAGAGACCACTTCGGCACACCAACAGCTCATTGAAGACCTCAATATCACCAAAGCGCGCATCAAAAATCTAACAGGTATTCGCATCAAAGTGGTGCAAGAGCTCAAACAAAAACTTGGTCGAAAAATCAATATTGACCCCAATAGCGGAGCCATCCGTTTGCCTTCTGCTGTTTTGTTTGACGTGGGTTCGTATGAAATCAAACCCGAAGCCAAAAAACAGCTTCAAGAGACGCTTAAGCCTTATCTAAATGCGTTACTCAGTGATGCATCCATTCGCGACAATATCGACCATATCATCATTGAAGGGCACACGGATTCTGATGGCACGTACATGCACAATCTTGACCTTTCTCAAAAACGTGCGTATTCGGTTATGGCATTCATTTACTCTTGGGATGAAAACCAAAATCCGCTGTTGCAAAAATACTTAAGCGCCATTGGTAGGTCTTATAGTGACCCTATCTTAAAAAATGGTGTGGAAGATAAAGATGCGTCACGCCGCATCGAGATTAAATTTACGCTTTCCAATAAAAAAGCAATTGAAGAAATCGAAACATTTTTAGAACGCAAGGAGTAAAGAAGGCTTAGCGCCTTCTTTCTTCATCTCTATATTCATCGTCACGGTATTTTCTAGGATCACCTTGGTAACCTTGGGGAATATAAATCTCTTCTCTTTTGATGATAATTCCTCTATCATCACGATGATCATAACGCCTGCTGTCGTAATGGTAGTCATCTCGTAAATCATGCTGATGTCTGAGCGCATTAAACTCCGAAGAATCAACACGAATGCCTAAAAGTCTTGCGATTTCTAGCCATGAAGCATAGCGATTTTGTCGATAGACGGTTAAAACATAATCATAGGGCTTTTCACTCAATTCGGCTAAACGAAAAATCATATAGGCATCGGAAGGCTCTCGTACCTCTCTTAAAATACCAATGACCCGCGACTCAGGAAGTCTAAAGCGTTGTGACAAATCGTAGCGGTATGCGTATGGGTCTGCTTGAAAACGATTGTTAAGACCCAAACGCCATTCAAAATCAACATCAGCGCTTAATGGCGCAAGAAATACACCCAAAGCAAGCAATGAAAATAGACTCTTTTTCAATTTCATGGTTTCTCCTTCATCCCACAATGACATTGAAAATCTTACTCTAATCGCCCTTTAATCTTATACATTTTTTCTAATCACGATTAAGAAGGTTATAAATTATGTTATGATTATTTACTATGACAGATAGGAGATTCTTTTGGCAATTCTTCAAAAAAATATCTGGATGATTTTTTACATCCTTTTGGTCGGCGCCCTTGTTTTTTTAGGCCTTATCTCTTATGTCAAATGGAATAGTATTCACGAAAAATACGCAACCGATCAGATGAACCTTGTTAAGCTGGTTTCCAATGCAACCCACTCGCTTTTTCTAACTCAAGAAATGATGCTAAATATTTTAGGAAAGCAAATTGTTAAAGATAAAAACTCCCGTATTTTAGATGACCTGCTCATACTCAATCCTTCCGTGGTTGCTTTTGGATTTGCCGATATTGAGGGAAATTACCTCTACGCCAGTTCTAATTTTGACATATCCAAACGTCCCAACTTAAGAATGCAAGCGGTGACACGAGACTCCTTTGACTATACTTTGACCCAAAAAAAAATGGTTTTAGGAAGAACCTATTTCATCGCAGGTAGCGGACGTTGGGGTATTCCCATTCGAAAAACCGTCTTCGATGATTTAAATCAACCCATAGGCGTTATGACCGCAGGCCTTGGCATCGAAGGGGCATTTAAGCTCTATACAGAAGATGTCGCGCTAGGAGACTACAATACCGTCACGCTCATTCGCGACCATGACCATTTTGTTCAGTTTCGTTCTTCAAACCAAGAAACGCCTAAATATCTTTACGAGAACCCTTTACCCAGCTATTTTCTACAAACCATCTTAGCAAGCATCCAGCAAAAGTACGCTGTTTCGCTGGAAGACATTAAACAAAAAAATGCTATCTATGATGTTGAGACCTCTTTTAGCGATGGCAAGCATGAACAAATATCTATCAAATACGACTCACGTTATGAGCTATGGATACTCTCGCAAATAGACCACGCTCAGATTATGCGCGATTTTATTCAAAGCTTTCTCTCTTATACTTTGATGCTGATTGTAGTACATTCTATTTTATTTCTCCTCTTTAAAATGATTGCCAATGCTGAAAATAAGCGACGAAAAGATTTGGTTTTTCAAGCAACCCATGATGCACTGACTTTTCTTCCCAATCGTGCCTATTTTCAACAATGTATGAAGGAATGGATTTATGAGGGTGCGCCTTCATTTAGCCTCTATTATCTTGATTTGGACCACTTTAAAAACATTAATGACAGCTTCGGGCACCACTTTGGAGATATGGTACTCATGGAGTTTTCAAGACGCCTCTTACAAGTTGCTCCCAAAGAGAGCATTGTGATTCGACAAGGAGGCGATGAGTTTATTATTTTAAGTTACTTAACAAACGATGATGAACTTTTAGCTCATGCACAAACCATCATGAATGAGATTGCAAAACCGTATCACATTAAACAGTTCAGTTTTGTCATTGGTGCGAGTGTGGGCATCGCCAAGTACCCAGACCATGGCGATACCTTAGACATGCTTTTACGCGCATCTGACATTGCCATGTACGAAGCCAAAAAGTATAAAAACAGTGTTCGCCTCTTTGTGCCTTTCATGCAAGAAGGCTATCTAAACCGTGTCAATGTTGAACAGACGTTACGCAAAGCACTGGCGAAAAATGAGCTTTACATGGTTTACCAACCACAGATGGATCACGAGGGAAACATCTATGGGGTTGAAGCGCTTGTGCGATGGCAAAGTGAAGAGTTAGGACTCGTACCTCCCGATAAATTCATCCCTATCGCTGAAGCATCAGGGCTTATGCCTGAACTAGGGCATTTTATTATTCACACAACCCTAAAAGAGATGAAAGCCTTGCAACATAGTCTTGGCGTTACGTTTCAAACCTCCATCAACATTTCGATTAAACAATTTATGGAAGAGAATTTTTTAGAAAAACTTACCCGCGAAATAGAAAACACCAAGCTTATGCATGTGGCATTATGTTTAGAAATTACAGAGAGTCTGTTTATTGAAGATATAGACTATATCTTACCGCTGTTACAAACAATTCATGACATGGGACTGCATATTTCGATGGACGATTTTGGGACAGGGTACTCATCTTTGAGCATCTTGCGTAAACTTCCTATTGACGAACTAAAAATCGATAAGAGCTTTGTAGATGCCATTTTAAACGATATTACCGCTGAGAAAATGGTTCAAAACATCATTTCCATTGGCAAAAATTTAGACCTCGCCATTGTCGCGGAAGGAGTAGAAACGAAGGAGCAAGATGCATTGTTAAAAACCTTGGGCTGCGATAGGTTTCAAGGCTATCTTTATGCCAAGCCTTTAACCGCTGATGCACTCAAAGCCTTTGTAGAGAAACATAAACATCTTTACATCTAAAAATAGTTTACTCGATGATGCCCTTTGCCTTAAGCGCATCCAGGGTAATAAGCTTGCGCAGTGGTAATTCATCCGAAGAAGGTGTGACAAGATTGGTTGCAAAAAAGTAAACGCCTTTAGCACTCTCAACATAGCCCACATACCAGCCATGATGTTCTGCGCCTTTAGGAACCGCCCAACCTGTTTTGGCACGAACTGTGTAGTTTGCTCCTTGCTCGTCTATCATGATTTTTTTCAGAAAATCAAGATGTTTTTGCTGAAACGGTAAATCGTTTGTGTAAAGTTTTTTCAAAAATGCTATCTGCTCATAAGCGCTGATGCGAAGCTTTCCATCGAGCCAAAAACGCTCAACATTATCGCCTGTTTTTGCATTGCCATAGTGAAGTTTTTTAAGGTACGCATTGTAGCTTTCAAGCCCAATGTGACGCGCAAAGTTTTGATAGCACCAGACACAGGACGTTTTAAAAGCGCTCTCTAACGTTTGATCTTGATTCCAAGCAGGGATGCTACGCTCAATTTTATCCCAAACGATAAGACTCTTTTCATTCACCACGCCTTGCTCAAGCGCGATAAGCGTGTTGGGAATTTTAAACGTTGAAGCAGGAAGTAACGGCATTTTGGCACGCACTTCATTATACACAAACTGCTCTTTGCCATCAAGCGATTCGATAAGCATCGTTCCTTTAACACCACAATCATCAAAAAGTTTGGCAAGGGTTGCATCATCGTTGGCAAAAAGTGACAACACACAAACAAAAATCAGCACAAATCCTCTCATGACAAAACTCCTTTTTGCCGCATTATAACCAAAAGTAAACGATGAATTTCTTTTTTCTTTACATGTAATTTTCTTTCATTATGTTACTATGTACCGACTTTTACATGTAAGGAATACCATGAAACCTTTTATCAGTATGATTAGCCTTGGCGTGAACGATTTGAAAGCTTCTATTGCTTTTTATCAAACAGGGCTGGGATTTCCACGAATGGAACCGTATGAAGACAACATCGCTTTCTTTACACTCAAAGGAACGTGGCTTGCGCTCTATGAGAAAAAAGCACTTGCAGAAGATGCCAATGTCACGTTTGATGAAAGTACCTTTCATGGTGTTACCCTCGCACATATGCTTGGCAGTGAAGCTGAGGTCGATGCGCTTTTTGAAGAAGCCCTAAAAGCAGGTGCAACCCCTACTAAGCAACCGCAAAAAGTTTTCTGGGGCGGATACAGCGGCTACTTTAAGGACTTTGATGGTCATTTGTGGGAAATCGCGTACAACCCTTTTATGACGGTGGGAGTGGGAGATTAAAAAGTAGCCTGCCTTCTTTAATTTAAAGATTGTGTGGCTTTACATATAAAACTGAATTGATATAATTTTGTAGAAAACATTTCAAGAACACGAGATAGTAAAAACAACCCATAAAAATAAAATATGATAAGATTTGAAAGTAATAATCTTTGTAATACCCCATTCCTAAGAGAGCTATAAAAATTAAAAAGGATATATAATGATTGAACAACTAGCATCAGCTATTGATATAGCAGAAAAGGCTCCTCCAGCAATTGATTATTTTTATTTACCTCCTCGTCCACAATGGGTTCCTCATGAAGTATTAAAAAAAACACAACAAAATGAAGAATTCTGGTTGTCTATCATTGGGAGCGTTAGAAATTCTGTGTCAATCTGGTAGTATTTCAAATACAAAAGGATTGAACGATGGAATTTCAGATAGATACAGAGGCAATATTACAACATATTCGTGAGGGTAAAGCCCTTGGCGGAAAAGATGGAGCACTTGCTCCACTTATCAAACAACTCACAGAAGCAGCACTTCAAGCAGAGATAGAATCACATCTCACTCAAGATTTAGCTAAAAACCGTAAAAATGGCATTAGTTCAAAAACTATGAAGAGTGAAATGGGCAGTTTTGAATTGGATGTTCCACGTGATCGAGCAGGTACATTTGAACCTCAAATTGTTAAAAAAAATCAAACCCATATGTCTGATCAGATTGAGCAAAAGATATTATCCCTCTATGCTCTTGGAAACAGTTATAGCCAAATAAGCGAACATATTGAAGAAATATACGGTGTTGGCTTCTCTAAAGCCACTATAAGTGCAGTAACGGATAAAATCCTCCCCATGTTACAAGAGTGGCGAGTACGCCCTTTGGAAGAACTCTATCCTTTTATATTCTTGGATGCTATTCACTATAAAGTCAAAGATGAAGGTAAATATATCTCTAAAGCCTTTTATACCGTCCTTGGTGTTAAAACAGATGGCAAAAAAGAAATTCTTGGACTTTATTTGGGTGAGAATGAAGGAGCAAAGTTCTGGTTACAGGTTTTAACTGACCTTCAAAACCGTGGGGTTAAAGATATACTTATCGCCTCAGTCGATGGACTCAAAGGATTTCCTGAAGCGATTACTTCAGTATTTCCTAATACAGAGGTACAACTGTGTATCGTGCATCAAATACGCAATTCCCTTAGATTTGTAGGCTCTTCCAATCAAAAGCAATTTGCCAGTGAGCTAAAGGCTGTATATCAAGCTTTTACTAAAGATGAGGCTGAAAATGAATTGGATAAACTTGAAGAAAAATGGGGTAAAAAATACCCTATCGTCTTTACTTCTTGGCGCAACAAATGGGATAATCTCTCACTGTACTTTCAGTATCCAGAAGACATCAGACGGGTTATTTATACCACTAATATAATTGAATCGGTACATCGCCAGTTTAGAACACTCACAAAGACCAAAGGCGCTTTTCCTAATGATGATAGCTTATTGAAATTGCTCTTTATGGGGATTCAAAATGCGCAGAAAAAATGGACAATGCCGATACGAAACTGGAGTCTAACCCTCTCACAACTCTCAATTTATTTCGAGGGCAGACTCAACAAGGCTTTAAATTTATGATACAATTTTAGGAACTACAAGGTGCTGACACAGATTTCTGAACACTCCCTTTGTATTCCAAAACTAAGGAATAAAATTAATAGAAATATCTTTAATTACAAAAGTATTCCTACCAAACCGCATCTTGAAAATAGTTCAAAATCTTCTCATCTTTCGTTAAAAGTTTACTTTCCTGACTCATAGCATGTGCGACAATAATGCGATCAAATGGGTCGCGTGTCCAGTCGATAAGCATTGCTTTTTGAATGACTTCGCTAAAACTTCTATCGTCTATTTTAAGCCCTATCATCGCACCCAAATCTCCTAAAATATTGTAGGGAGTCTCTGAAATACGTCCAATTTCATGTAAAAATTTTAGTTCCAATTCAACCATTGGAGAGACAAAAAGCTGCCCTGCCTGCTCAATGGCTTCGAGTGCTTTGGGTGAGAATTTTTCTAGCTCTTTTTGCCTCAGCCACACGACGATGTGCGTGTCTAAATAAAGGGCTTCCATTTGTCCTCCCATGATGTGTTGATGAGTTCATCATCGCTTGCGGTGGTAATCTTTTTAGCAATGATTTTATCAAGACGAGAAGGACGCTGTTCAGGTACAATACGCAATATTTTACCTTTGCGAGAAATTTCAAGAAGCTCACCTTTTTCAATGACACTATCTAAAAGATTGTAAAGATTTTCACGAAGTTTTGAGGGAGTGACAACCATCTTTGCTCCTTATAGTAAATTAAGAGCATTATACAACTACGTACGTTATAAGTCAAATAGCGTACGCAAATAATTTATTTTATCTTTACATGTAAAGTCTAAAATCACCCTTCGGTAGGATTTTTAGGGCCATCCAGTTGAAGTTCGTAAAAGGCTAAGTCGAGCCATTGAGCAAATTTGTAGCCTGCTTTGTGGACAATCCCCGAAAGCACAAAACCGAATTTTTCGTGCAGATGAATGCTCTTGGTGTTGGCAGCGTCGATGCCTGCGACGATGGTGGCGTACCCTTTGGCATTGGCATCGTCGATGATGGTTTCAAGCAATGCCTTTCCAAAACCGTGCTTGCGAAAATCTTTGTGAACGTACACCGAATGCTCAATCGTGTATTTGTAAGCGGGACTGCTCCTAAAAGAGCCATACGTGGCGTACCCGACAACCTTTCCGTCGTGTTCATACACCCACAAAGGATAGCCCTCTTTTTGTTTAGTCTGAAACCACAACTCTCTATCTTCTAAAGTTTTAGCTTTGTAGGTATAAACGGCAGTGGTGTTTAAAATAGCATCATTGTAAATCGCTAAAATTGCTTCCAAATCATTTTCAGTCGCATAACGAATCATGGTATCTTCTTTGTAGAAATAAAATAAAATGCGTGTTTAGCCTACGAGCTGACACGCAAAACAGTTGGTTTGATCTTTACATGTAAAACATGCAGGCGCTACCAAACCCACGGAATCGTAGATAAATTTTTTCCAAAGTTTATCGGCAGGTTTTAACGCTGCGAGGTCGGGGAAATGACACTTCATATACTTTCCCATTTGTACGCGATTGTTAAATCCCATATCTTGATAAAGGTGATTTTCTTTCAGTGACATTGCTGCAATATGCGGGGCAATAACGTATTTTGAGTAGCGATTTTTTGCATAGCTTTGCAAAAAAACCGTTACATCCCGCTCCATTTTTAACATCGCTTCTTTACTGTATACGTTTGAGCTATTCGTTTGTGTGCTCATGCTTGTACCTTATATATTTTTTTACGTTCTTTTGAGGATGCTACATTCATCAATTTTCGGTATTTGGTAATGGTACGTCTGACCATTTTGATACGAAAACGCTTTTCAATGAGCACCAATAAATCATCATCCGTCAGTGGCTCTTCTTTATTTTCATACTCAATTTGTTGGTTGATAAAGTTCTTAATCTCCGAAGAAGAAAGCTCTTTGGTTGCAACCGCATTGGTGAAAAATGACTTTAAGGGTAACACCCCTTGTTTTGATTCAATGTATTTATTTGAAATTGCTCTTGAAATGGTTGATTCAGCGAATGAGAGTTCATCCGCAAGATGGCTCATATTGAGTGGTTTTAATTCACCGCCCACAAAAAAAGAGAGCTGTTTTTCAACAATTAAAAGAACAATTTTATAGAGCGTTGTTTTACGCAACTCTAAAAGATTAACGATATCACGCGCCTCTTTAAGCTTATCTTTAATGCTTTCATTTTTACTGGAAAATGGGTCTTGAATTAAGATATCTGGGTAGTAGTCGTTATTGATGCGAAGTTTAATATCGTCTTCGACTTCAACGTAAAAATCAGGAATTATCTGCTTCGGTGTCGCTTGATACTCTAGTGCTGGCGGATTGGAAAATTTTTTGATGATGGAACGCGCTTCTTCAAAACGGTGATGCTTTGAAAATTTATCGACTCGGCTCATCTGCTCAATCATCTTCAAAACGAGATTGTAGAGTTCATCGTCTATGTCATCACTTAGGGCATCGAGTTGGAAAACAAACGACTCATGGCTTTCACGTGAACCAACGCCATAAGGCTCTAACTTAGAAAACCGTTGGCGAATACGCTCAACATAGTCGCTGTAAACACCGCATGTCTGCGCAATCGCTTCGATATCGCCGTCAAAATAGCCCTCTTCATTGATGTCGCACAAAATTTCATGAGCGACTTTTTGAGAAATAGGTGTCGGAAAAAGCGGTGGAATAATCTGTTCTATAATTTTTTCATGCAACGACTCTTGTCCCAAAACCAACTCTTCAACCATTCCATGGCTGGAGCCTAGATTTTGTTCAAAAGGACGTTTGACTTCTAAAAAGGGATTTTCATACGATAAAGTTTCAAGGTGTGTGCTTAACTCTTGGAGTGGAAGCTGTAACAATGGGAGCCAAAGTTTCAAAGAGAGGTTCAAGCTCTGCTTTTGTTTGAATTCTAAATTTATACTTCTCATGCGTAAATTATGCCCAAAGCCATGGTGGTTTTAGGCACATTTACTGCTTAATTTTTAACCTATTTTAGTATTTAATTCTAACAACACCGTTTGGTTTGTCAATCTTCATTTGACAAGAAAGACGGGTATTTGGTGTACACGTTCCAAAGCAAATTTCTTTCAATACTTTGACTTCTTTGTCCGTTTTTGGTGATAAAAATTCCATACCTTGTACAATTTCAACAGCACATGTGCCACATTGTCCGTCACGGCATCCAAAAGGAAGCGCACTACCACTTGCTTCAACAACATCTTGAATGGTTGCACCTGGCTTGACGTTAATCGCCAAAAAGTCATTGATAATTTCTACTCTTGTTGTCATCGTTGATCCTTTACTTTTTAAATGGTTTAATGAGTACGTCGCCCTTAATCATCATCATTGAAGCGATGCGAACTTTAGGACTAACGGTAAATTGTTGGCAAATATCTGCATCTTCTTGGCTAATAGCTCCCAGTTCTACAAGCTTTTCAAGCTCTTCATCTTCCATATAACTTGTAGGCTCTTCTTCACTAATATTCTCAACACTGATTAAGCATTTGCTTAAATCATGAGAATCAAAAGGAATGGGTATCCCTTTTTCTTTAGCCAGACGAACAACAGGTTCACCTATTTTAGCATCATAGATGCCATCTTTTGTCTCATCAAAATGCATGAAAATCACTTTAGCCATGACTTCTCCTCCTTACTAAGATTGTTTTTTTAACGTTCTTTCGGAACTCTTTACGACAGCTACAAAGTAATGATGGTACTTGGTAGCAAGATTATTGCTTGTTTTTATAATGATTCATCATCCATTCGACTTCTTCGGCTTCGATATCACGATAAGGCTCCATAGCCTCAAGTTCATGCTCTCGGCACCCGATGACCTCAACAACCGCTTCAGCATCTAAAAAGTGGACTTCATAGACTCGAATGACTTGCAAAAATTCACCCATACCACGAATGTAACCGATTGAGTCTTTTTTAATCATCACCTCGCCAATTTTGAGATACGGATAGGTACCATCATTTTTGACATCTTCCAAAAGTTTCACTTTTTGACCTAAAAAAAACTTCGCTTTTGGTTCATCTCTTCCTGATAATTTTGCTGTCACGCTGTCATGCAAGACAACTTCTTCACTAGCATGCACAATTGCCTCCTTCAGTCGATAGACTACATGCCAAACATCCTTTGGCTTTACCGTCTTCTAACATTCCCCACACTTCTGCCGCACTGGGTGAATGCCCATGTTTATAGTCCATATAAACGCGAATCAAAGCAAATTTTAAAAAGTCCATGAGGTATTTTTCATTTCCGTTGAAATTTTCAAACCCTTTTTTGATGAGTACGCCATACTCTTTCATGATATGAAAACGCTTGACCTCAACAATATGCTTGTCATACGCAATACCAAAAAACTCAAAAAAATCTTCTGCATTTTTTAGCTTATAATATTGATCCAACGTTTTCATTTTTTATCCTTTATGTAATTAATCTAGCTCGCTTTTTAGCTGCTCAATCCATTGTTCGATACGCTCTTGTGTTTTCTCTTTTTCGTTAATATTATCAATGGCTAAACCACAAAACTTACCGTCTACAACCGCTAAAGAAGCGTCATAGGCGTATCCGTCTGTCTCTGTAAAACCGACAATTTTAGCGCCTGTTTTGGAGAAGATTTGATAAAATTTACCCAAAGCACTGCAAAAATGCTCGCCATGCGTTTTAGAATCACCCGCGCCAAAAAACGCCATTGTTTTGCCGTCAAAGCGAATATTTTCTGAAGTGATTTCAAACAAAGCATCGACCCAACTAAAGTGAACATCGCCTTGTCCCCATGTTGAACTTCCGAAGAAAAGAACATCATAGTCTTCAAACTGTTCAACACTGTCAAAATCATCTTCCATTAAAATACAATCATCATCTTCAACTTCAAACGCCTCTTTTAACGCCTCCGCGACTAATGTTGTATTGCCACCTGCACTTGCGTAAAATATACCAACCTTTGCCATGTTTAATCCTACTTATTTTTTATACGTTTCGTAAATGTCGATGGCATCTTTGAGCATCTTGCCACCCTCTTTTACCAAATCATCATATGACCTAAAACTGTAACGATGTGCGTCTTTAAAAAATTTGTTCGTAATAACGATTTTTTCAGCCAACACAACCGCTCGACCAAAACCTTCATGGCTCATTTCCATCACCACCGAACACATAATGCCCGTTTTAAGTTCAAACGCCAAAGCGATGGATTGGAAAATGAGACGAATGTCTTGAATCTGCATCTCATCAATGTCTGCGATAATGGGAATGTTTTTAAGAGCTTCTTTGCTTTTAATATATTTATCACTTAAAAGCTCTTCATCACTTTTTTTTGCCCATGTTCCAAACTGGTCAAGCGCTCGCAGTTGAGAAATGAGAGTTTCTATAAACAGCTTTTCAAGTTCATTCATCGCTCTATCCTCGTGCTTCTAAGATTTTTTTGATAAACGGTGGAGGATTGGTTGCCATCATCACGGAGAGCTTTTCAAGCTCATCAGCGATGCTCACCACTTCTTTATATTTGATAGGGAAAATTTTGCTATTGACCACTTTTGCCGCAGCCGCAGGTCCAATTTCAACGCAATAAAGGATGTCTACGTGTTCATCTTGTAGCATCTCCACTCTGCCATCGGTTCTCTCGTCGCCCGTTTCTACAACATGCGCTAAACTGTATGTGTTGGCACCCACATCGTACACTGCAAATTGGCTTGCTGAACCAAAATGAGCATCAATGTTTTTTAAATCGTTTGTAAAAAACGCTACCTTGACCATGTGTGTATCCTCCTATCCTAAACTTATGCATCTATTTACAAAAAGTGTTCCGTAGGTGAGCTGTGAAACATAAAATTACAAAATGATTTCATTGTCCATTTTATGGTAGTATTTTCGAAAGTAAATTGCGAAGGAGTCACTTATGAAACGAGATAAAAGTATAGAGCTGCTCAATTGTGCTATCGCGGATGAACTATCCGCTGTCCATCAATACATGTTTTTTCATTTTCATTGTGATGACCAAGGCTATGACCTGCTTTCAACGCTGTTTAAACGCATTGCGATTGCAGAGATGCTACACATTGAGAAGCTCGCCGATAGAGTGCTTTTTTTAAAAGGTACGATTGAGATGAAAGCTTCTGAGCCTGTGAAACAAATTATTGACGTTAAAGAGATGATTGAATTTGCACGCCAAAGTGAAGAAGATGCCATCACGCTTTATAACAATTTTGCGATTGAATGTAGTAACCATGCCGATAGTGTTTCCAAAAAACTCTTTGAAGAGTTGGTCATAGATGAAGAAGGACATTACGCAGAGTTTGACGATGAGATGGAAAACATGCTCAAATTTGGAGAGCAATACCTAGTGCTTCAATCCATGGAGCGCAGTAAGAAAAAATCAACCATGATGGCCGCTGCTGCCGCAAACGCAAAAAATAACGAACCTGCCTAAACTACAAGCCAAGAGAACGTTTTACATGTAAAAACTTTTTACATGTAAAACGGTTTTATTATTGTTTGTTGAGATTGTATTGTAAATAAACGACTTTGGTTTGTAAGAACTCTTCTAGCCCATGCTTACCATCGGCTCCACCGATACCAGACTTACGCCATCCCGCATGAAATCCTTGCATTGCTTCAAAATTTTCACGATTGATATACGTTTCCCCAAATTTAATCTCTTTGCATGCACGCATCGCTACATCGATATTTTGTGTGTAAATGGAAGATGTCAGACCGTATTGGCAGTCATTGGCTAAAGAGATAGCTTCATCAAGCGTATCAAAACGCATAATCGGAAGCACAGGACCAAAAATCTCTTCTTGAATCACACCCATCTCTTGCTTCACGTCAATCAAGACGCTAGGCTCATAATAAAAACCATCGTTTCTAGAGGCTCTTTTACCGCCTGTGGTGAGTTTTGCGCCAGCTTTAAGCGCACTATCGACCAAGCTTTGTACGTGCGTGATTGCCGCTTCATTGATGAGTGGTCCCATATCAACATGTTCGGTTAAAGGGTTACCATACGTTGTTGCCGCCATGGCTTTAGTAATTTTGTCGGTAAACTCTTGCGCAACACTTTTATGCACGTACACCCGCTCCGCACAATTGCACACTTGTCCGTTGTTAATGACACGCGAATTTTTAATCGCTTCAACCGCCAAATCAATATCGGCATCGCCCATCACGATAGCAGGAGCTTTACCGCCGAGTTCCAAAGAGACTTTAGTTACATTTTTTGCGGCAGCTTCCATGATTTTCACACCCGCTTCCACGCTTCCTGTAAAACTAACGATACCTACTTTTTCATGCCCCGCAAGACTATGACCCACGACAGAGCCTGAACCCGATACCAGATTGAACACGCCCTTTGGAAGCCCTATTTCATCGACCAATTTTGCAAATTCAAACGCATTGTTGGGTGTATCGGAACTTGGTTTTATGACAATGGTATTGCCTGTTAAGAGTGCGGGTGCTAATTTTCGTGCGATGAGAAAGAAAGGAAAGTTCCACGGCAAAATTCCAGCGGCGACACCAATAGGCAGTTTAAATAAAAAGATGTTTTCATTGGCTCTATCACTTTGGATAATCTCTCCCTCATACCGTCTTGCCCATTCCGCAACATAGTCCATATAATCGGCTGTAAAATTCACTTCGACCATGGCAAGCCCCATCACTTTGCCCTGCTCTTCGGTAATGGTCTTGGCAAGAAACGCAGCATTTTCTCGAATCTTCTGAGCAATTTTCTTCAAATACCCTGCTCTTTCAATGGCAGGAAGTTTCTCCCAAGAGTGCTGTGCAATATTTGCATATTTCACTGCCGCATCAACATCATCGGCTGTTCCCTTGGGGATATAGGAGATGACCTGTTTGTTGGAAGGATTAATGACGGGGATCGTCTCTTTCGAATCGATAAACGCACCATTGATGTACATCTGATAGACTTGAGGTTCTGCCATGGTATTCTCCTTAAATTAGATTTCATATATGATTCATTTTACTTCTAAATGGTAAATGAAGACCAAAAAAAAAATTTCTTCTATTTTTTTAACATTGGATGTAAAGAAAAGAAACAAAATCGTTATATTTTAATTGTTCAAGAAGCATGCATTAAGACGCTCATTGCTTTATCTTTTGCACAATAATGTTGCGTGAACCGTAGCATTTCATTTACATGTAAATGATACAATTCTTCAGAATATGCTTTAATCATTGAAGGTATAATTCGCTTTTAAGAACGACGGTTCGTCTTTCTTTGCTATTCAACGTTGGAGAATTTAAATGATGATGCGTGCCCTCAAAATCGTGACCCTATTAGTTCTATTGGTGTCACAAAGTGTTTTTGCCGATGACCAAAACACCTCTTTAATCAATGCAGACAAATCTGTCTATGTTAATCTTCTTAAGACACTCAAAGAATCTAAAGTATCCAATGATGAGATAGCTTTACAAAAAGTCTTGCTTGAAAAGCTGATCAATACAACGCCCGCATCCACTGCTCCAGCGGCAGTGAATTCACCTGAAACGCTTGACGATTACAGTGCTCTTTTTAATCATTATGTCGATGATGTCATAAAAAAAGACTCACTCGCTAAAAAAATCAAATCCATTACCAATAAAATCAAATCCCTAACCAAAGAGATCAAAGGCTTAGACAGCAATGCCACTTCAGAGCGCACACTGCAACTGCAAAGTGCTTTGTACACCAAATCATTGCAAGATTTTAAAGACCAAAGCAATATGATTGCAGAGGAGATGCTCGCCATAGAGAAGCTATTAACCGAATCTTTGAAAAAGATTCCTTTTGATGTCGAAAACCAAGCAAAAAAAACTGCCTCCGCACAAGATGATGCTTCCAAATTACGCGCGACGATTGATAGTTTGTTGGTGAAGAAAGAGCGTTTTGAACTTTTAGGCGATACGCGAGATAGAGGCGTATCCGCTACGGCAATTTCCCTCAAAGAAGATGCGTACAATAAAGCACTCAGAAACACACTGACATCGTTGTTCTTAGAGTTTTCCAATGCCTTAAAATCCAAAGATGAAAAAGCATTTGCATTGGAGAAAACTATACTGGATAGCATTGCTATTTTTGACAATACCAACGCGATAAAAGAGCCGATGGCCTCTCTTTTACATGTAATGGAAAAAAGTTATTTTGGGACTATCAACACCATCACAGGTTCTACCACGCAAGAATTCAAAAATATTCTGGTCTCCATTTGGCATATGCTGGGTGAGCCTATTTTTACGGTCAATGGCACACCTATTACTACGTGGAAGCTTATCATCGCTGTTTTTATTTTTATCATCGGTGTGTTAGGCGGTGGATTTTACAAAACCAGTATTAAGCGCATTGCCAGCAATAGCAAATCCATCAACTTAGCGACACGCACCATTCTCACCAATATTGGGTATTATATTATTATCATCACCGCTTTTTTTATCGCTTTGAATGTTTTAGGCATAGACCTCTCTTCCATTGCACTGGTTGCAGGTGCTCTTTCAGTGGGCATTGGTTTTGGCTTACAAAATATCGTCTCAAACTTTGTTTCTGGCATTATTTTAATGTTTGAGCGAAGCATCAAAATTGGTGACTTTGTTGAACTTTCAGATACTTTGCGTGGACATGTCTTTGATATTCGTATGCGTTCAACGACACTCAATACTAATGGCAACATTGACGTTATTGTCCCCAATCGTAATTTCATTGAAAACAACGTGATTAATTGGACCATGCACGATAAATTAAAGCGCTTTGACATCCCTTTTGGTGTTGCGTATGGCACAAAACCTGAACATGTCATTGACATTATCGTCAATGCCGTCAATCAATGTGCCTATAAAGATGTCATCACGACCCCTGAAAAATACACCAGTGTCCTGATGACAGGCATGGGCAGTAACAGCGTTGATTTTGTGCTCCAAGTGTGGATACACGGTGAAGAAATTTTAGCTCCGAGAAAAACGACTTCACGCTTTTTGATTCTGATTTACAACACACTCAATGCTCATGGTATCGAAATTCCATTTCCACAGCATGACTTGCATATCAAAAGTGTGGATAAAAATGTCCATCTTTCCCTTTTTCCAGAGAGCAAAAAGGAAGAGACGGAAACGAACCTTTAAATACTTTTGAGCGTATCTTTTTCAAGCAATAAATAGCGTTCTATTTTCATCGGGTCAAGTACGGAGAGCATTTCTGCTTTTTCTTGCCCAATGTCGGCTTTAATAATCGCTTTGGTTAAAGTGTGTTGTCCCATCATCGCTTGATTGGTCGCATCAATACAGCGCAAAGGAACTTCAGGGCTGTCTTGCACCATATCAATCACCAAACCAAACGGATGATCATCATTGCCTTTTAGCACGATAATGTGATTCGTCTCTTTGTCATATGCCAATTCTTGATGAAAATACTTCGCAAGTGACGCTACGGGAATGGTTTGATTGTTCCAAGTAATCATACCGACATAAATGGCATCACACCCAATCACTTTGGTGATGTCTTGCCCTTCTAATGCGGCATAGATTTGCTGGCTTTCAATGGCAAACAGTGTTCCATACACCCAAAATGTTGAAAGGTCCACAGTCTTTTCACCTGCTGTAACTTTAGGATAGAGATAATGTTTAACAACCTGCTTTTCACTCATTTTTAAAGCGGCTTCCTTATGGGCAATTTTAATGCACACTATCGCCGTTACATCATTGACATATCCGTCTGTGCATTTATACTCTCGATACCCCTCTGATTTTGCTTTTCCGATGATGTAATAATCATCATGAATCAAAACGATATTTTCAGCCAAGTCACAATATGAACAGCGCTCGCCTATGGAGACCAAAGGCGATGTGGAGGCGATAATCGTATGCGTATTATTCTCCACAAACAGTGCAAATGAGCGTTCATCTTCGCCCATAACATCTTTGAGCATCGCTTCAAACTGCGTATAGGCATCAAAAACGATACCAATTCCTCCTTGCGCCTCTTTGACCTCAGGGATAAAAATAGGCGCACTGTAAATATACGTATGCCGCCCATCGTACAATTCACTGCTCTCAAAAGCACTCACTACGTACTCTTTAGAACTCTTTAGCGCTAAAGATTGTGCGATGTAAGGAGCACCAATGCGTTTTCCGATAAGATGTGCGTATTTTTCTTGACTTGTGGCAATCACGTAACCTTGCGAATCGTAGATAAAAAGATTGGTATAGACCGTGTATAAAGCATTAATCGCACTAAGCACTTCGCTGATTTCATGTCCAAACTCTTTACGAATCGTCGAAAAGTCTTTGTATTTGGCATTAAACGCTTTGATAAAAACAGGACTCAGCGCCCACCAACGGCAATCATTGGCACGCTCATACAGGTTCCTATCCATAATGTCTATCGCCAATTTTGCACGAAACGCCGCATCATTAATAAACGAGGCAACCACCGTCCAATTTAAATTTCCAATCGACTCTTCAAACGTCTTCTTCGTCTGTGCACCTGTGCGTGAAATCTCGTTAAGAAGAGATTTTGAAAACGAATTGTCGCCACTTTTTTGATTGGCGATTTGAACATTACCGTTCCAAATCGTCATGTCCAGTTTGCGTTGAATGGCTTCTGCTTTGCTTGGTATGTTCGTAAATTCTTCTGAAAAAAGCGATGAGTTTTTAATGATTTTACTCTGTTCTTCCGTGAAAGGTATGTGTGCTTGTTTTTGCCCAAACGCAAAATTTAAAGGCATCAAAGAGTGAGCCTGCCATCCTAGCCCAAAAAAGCCTTGATACCCTTTTGTCATCTTCGTACAAGCAACATACTCTTGTCCTGCAAAAGGGACAACATTAAAACAATTTAAGACCATTTTTTGCGGCGCGCTTAAAGGATAGTGAAAAACATCACTGCTGTAAATCGTTCGATTTTTTGCATCAAGCAGTAAAATATCTGTCCACATTTCATTCTCAATCAGATTGGAAATAATCACTTCCATCTCGTCTTGAAATTTAAACACTAACGCTAAAACTGCAAGAGGTGTTGCGCTGCTGTCACAGACGCGGTAGCTGTACAATAAGCTCTCTTTATCGCTGATAAGAGGAAAAATATCGAAACTCTCTACATACTCTTTTGAGGTGTTAATCGCTTCATAAATAAACCCTTTGTCTATCTTTTTGCCTATTTTGGCATCGTCGGTTGATGCGATGAGCGTACCGTCCAAATCAAACAACAACACGTCACTGTAAACACTGTATTTTTCGATGTATTCGCAAAAACGTTCCTGCAAAGAGGCAAGCTCTTTTGCCTGCTCTTCCTGACTGTGGGACGCAAATTGACATAAGATGGTATCCATGGCTAAAAAGCCGATATCAGCAGTTCTTTCAAATAAATTGCGTATTAAAATATCAATCGCTACTTGTGCTTTCGCACTGAGTTCTGTGGAGAGTTTTTTCACCGTCTCTTCGCAAAGGCGACCTAAAAGTTGTTCGGAAAGATTGCTAAAGGCTTGTCTGGTTTCGGAAATATCCATTCCGATGTTACTCATTTGCCCAAGAAGTGAAAGAAGATTCCACCTCTCAGAGAGTTGGTCAAGTGCTTTTTGGTAAGCGACTACCTCGGGGATAAAGGCGTTGTATCGTGTCGAGTTTGGCGTGGAAGACATGCGTAAAAACCCCTTTTTGGTTAAATATTATTTAGGATGACTGCTTTGATGGTGAACTAATAAATTGGCAACTTCACATAGAAAAAGCGAACTGCCTTCGTATAAAATGTTGTGTCTTAAACCGATACCCACTTGCTCATAATTTGGGAAACCACGAATAAGCAGTGCTTTGTGATGATGGTGTGCTAAACGTTCGCCGTGAAAATTGGCAATCAGCATGTCACAATGAGGCAATACGCACTCCACATCTTCAAAATCCCCCACACGAACATTACATGTAAATGCTTCGCTAATCTCGCTGCGTTGGGAGATGAAGTTCTCACACTGCGCTCCTGCTTCGCTCAAAGCTTTACTCATTCCATAAGCACTATCAGGTTCATCGGCAATAATAATCTTGGCACGCCCTAACATAAAATGGGTATCTAAAAGGACATCTTGCAAACGAGCACGCCAGCGCTTTATCACATTAGGAACGCTCTTAGCGCCCGTGTACGCCAACAGCTGTGTATAAAAATCATCACTTGCTTCAAGACCTATCAAGCTGTCAAAGTGCAAATGCGTCGTCTGCGGATTTTTTTCGCAAAAAAGTTCACCGCATTTTTTAACCGAACGACCAATGCTCATAACAAGTCCTGCATTGCCTAATTTTTCAATATCGCGCACTTCAATCCCACCGCCACTGAGTGCGCCTTGTTTGACGCCTAAGTGCCCATCGAGCGAATCGCTTAAATCAGGAAGCGCATACACTTCCAAATCCAACAGTTCTAAAGCTTCTTTGAGTTTTTCTACTTCTATTGGACTCATATTGACATTGGGAATAAGAACGACTTTATCTTTTTTGATGTGTGTTGCAGGTTCGACGAGTTGTACAATGATATTTTGCACGCTGAGCGCCCATCCACTCTCTAAGCCGCCTTCAAAATCAGGCGTATGAACATACACAATTTTCTGCTTTTCTTGGAGAAGTAAACTCGCTCCCTTGATGTCATCGCCCTTGGTTTCTGTCATACCCGTCGTAAAAAGTCCCACCAAATCGGGGGTCACTTTTTTAGTGATGTTTTCTATCGCCTCTGAAATGCCACGCTCGCCACCATCAATCACCGCGGTTATATCATTGACCGCCGTGGTTTGAATCGCGATGGGGTCATTAAAATGGCGTGTAAAAAGCACTTTGGTAAAAGAAGCGCAGCCTTGCGCGCCATGCATTAAGGGCATACAATTTTTGATGCCTAAAAAAGCAAGCGTCGCACCCATAGGCTGCGAGAGTTTAAGAGGGTTTACATGTAATGGTTTCATGCTCGTTTGTTTGATATCTTTTAAATAAGTGTTAGTACTCATGTTTCCCTCCTGAATCGTTTTTATGCTGCTTCCCACGGTGCGCGTTTTCCAACCAATTTGAACACAGGGTTGGAGAGTGCTGCACACACATCAATCGCAAGGTTTTCAAGCCCACCGTATGCGCCATAACTCACTTTTTTCTCTTGATTGACATCCACAAAGGCGATGCGTTTTTTAATCGCGGTATAAAGGCTTCGTCCACCTGCCAACAAAATATCAATGTTGTGTTCATCGATGAGTTTTGCTTGCTCCGTCGCAGGATTTTGAATCAAAATCGGCACATACTCTTTGGCAATCGCGATATCTTCTTCGGTGGCTTTACGAATGGAAGTGGCGACCACTTCAATACCAATATCTTGTAGTGCAGAAGCGATTGACCACGATTTATTGCCGCCGGTATTTAAAATCGCTTTTTTATTTTTGAGCATCAAAGCATACGGACGCAACCTCTCTTCCAGCTGTGCCTCTTCTTCTGCGATAATGGCTTCTGCTTTGGCACTTAGTTCTTCATCGCCAAAGGCATTGACGATGGAGCGAATGGCATTGGATGTATCGCGTTTGCCGTAAAATGAAACACTCACATAAGGGATGTTGTAGCGCTCTTGCATTTTACGACACAAAGTAACAAGGGACTTAGCACACACAATGACATTGAGCTTTGCCGTATGCGCTGTTTGTATCGCTTCTATTCTGCCATCGCCTGAAAGGGTTGCAACTACTTTAATGCCAATACGCTCAAGGATAGGCTTATACTGCCACATATCGCCCGTTACGTTGTAATCGCCGATTAAGTTGATACCAAAAGGATGCACACTCTCAGGCTCACGCGTACCGATAAGCGCATCTAGCACTGCTTCACCTGCCAAACGAGACCCTAAGTTTTTACTTCCCACGAAACCGGGTGAATGCACAGGGACGATGGGAATGTGAAACTGCTCTTCTGCGGTTTTACATGTAAAGTCTATGTTGTCGCCAATCATCGCTGTCACGCACGTTTCATAGACAAAAATCGCCTTAGGCTTTTTATGTTCTACAATATACGCAATCGCATCACTGAGCTTTTTATCACCGCCAAAAATAATATCTTGGGTGGTGACATTGGTGCAGTATCCTAACGGCGTATTGTTTTCACCTTCATAGCTTGTAAGTGTAGCTCTGGTTTCCCACGAAGCGCCAAGACAAGTGTCGGGGCCATGCACCAAGTGTACGGCATCCGCATAAGGAAAGAGTGATATTTGCGCTCCCTCGTAAGCACACCCTCCGCTCGTCGCTCCAGGTTTGGGTTTATCACAGCTGCTCTTTTTGGTTTTGTTATGAGAACAAGCACTCTCGTTTAACAAATCCTTGATGAGTTTTTTGTTTACCATAATAGGGAATTTGCATAATCTATTCCTTTACGTTAATGGTAGGATTTTTAGACGCAGCCACTTCTCACGTATACTTTATTCAAGACTTTACTTTTTAAAAAGTAAAAGAGGTATAAAACCATCTTAAAGGAACACCTTATGCATCGTAGGAAGTGTGTACCTTTAAAAACCCTTACTCAACGAGTCCACGATGGGATTATGCCCTTTTCTCATCGTGGTCCTTTCCGCAAGGCTTTTTAGAGTGACTCACACTTATTTATTCCACTAAAAAGGATTTCCCATGGCAGTAAAAATCACAGACTTATGTATCAATTGTGACAGTTGTATCGACGAATGTCCAGCAACCGCTATCGTTAGCGCATCTGATTCACCCGTAAACGGTGATACAACCTATGTTAAACCTGAAAAATGTATTGAATGTTCTGATGGCACTATGCCAAAATGCGCCGATGCCTGTCCAACAGAAGGTGCCATTGTATGGGATATGCCTTATACTGCTGAGTTTAATGACTACTATGTTTCAGGACATACAAGCGGTTTGTACAACATCCGTGAACACAAAAAGAATGGCATTATGTTCCCAGAGGTTTCTCCAAAACCGTATCGTGAAGCCATCTCTATTGCAGACCGCCAAGCGCATACACCTGTAAACGCATAAGGAATGACCATGAAGATAGCATTTGCATCAACAGACAATATTCATGCCAATGATCATTTTGGTTGGTGTAAATGTTTCTATCTTTATGAATTAAAAGAAGATAGTTTTGTCTTTTTAAAAGAGTTGCCCTCTCCCAATGAACACAGTGAAGAAGGCGATAAGCTCACCTATAAAATTGAATGCCTTGAAGATGCCAATATCTTATGTGCCTCACACATTGGTCCGCGAGCATCGTTAATGGTAAAAGGTTCTGGCATTTTTGTCTTAAAAACAGAAAAAGAGAATGAACGCATCGATACGCTTTTAACCTCTCTTTTAACAATGAAAAACAGCAACCCTCCACTTTGGATGCAAAGGTTTTTACATGCATCAAATGCCTCATAAAATAGCAGATAACATCTACTTTATAGGTGTTTTTGACCCAGATATTCGCACCTTTGACATTGTGATGAAAACGGCCAATGGGTCAAGTTACAATGCCTATCTTATTCAAACCAATGATGGCGTTATCATTGTCGATACGGTTAAAAAAGAGTTTCAGGAGCTTTTTTTTAACCACATCGAAACACTATGCCAGTATATTGATATAAAATACGTCATTGTACATCACATTGAGCCAGACCATTCAGGGGCATTGCCTGAACTCATCAAACGAGCACCACAAGCAAAAGTACTCATTTCTCCTCAAGCAACGACGATGCTTAAAGCCTTAACCGGAAGCGAGAATATCAACTTCGAGACTATCTGGACCAATAAACAACTTGTACTTGGCGGAAAAACCATCTCATTTTTAACGACGCCTTATTTGCACTGGCCAGAAACCATGAGCAGTTATGTGCATGAAGCCAAACTACTTTTTAGTGGCGATGTCTTTGGCGCTCACTACTACGACCAACGTCTCTTTGACGATAAAGTCGGTGATTTTTCCTATGCGTTTCAGTACTATTATGACCATATTATGCGCCCGTTTCAAGGTTATGTTAAAAATGCACTGAAACTGTACGAGCGTTTTGAAATTGAGATCATTGCACCCTTGCATGGTCCTATTTTGCGAGACAATCCAAGCCAGTATATTGAGCGTTATTCCAAATGGAGTCATCATCTTGAGCATACAAAAGCAGGAAAACGCATTCTCTCTATTTTTTATCTTACCAGTTATAAAAATACTCAAGAGATGGCACAGGCTATTTACGATGGATGTGAAAGTGTGGAAGGTATTGTCACAAATATTTACGATTTAGCCTCGTTGGAAGAGCAAAATATGATTCGCATTTTAGAAGAGAGTGATGGTTTTTTAATTGGTACACCGACCATTAATGCCGATGCACCTAAACCGGTGTGGGATTTATTGTCATGCTTTATGTTTTTGGATAAACAAGGAAAATGCGCAGGAGCATTTGGCTCTTACGGTTGGAGCGGGGAAGCGGTGGATCATATTATCGCCAGACTCAAATCGCTTAAACTGCGTGTTCCGCCACTGGCTCCTTTAAAAATCAAACTGATTCCCAGTCAAGTGGAACTCAAAGAGTGTTTTGCCTTTGGCGTAGAATTTGCGGAAATCCTCAATGGAAAACTAGTCGAAATTGACCTTTAGACACGCCTTTCCACACACGTATGGTAAATCTGTGCAAACAGCTCATCAATGTCAAATGGTTTTACAAGATACTTATGCACACTTAATTCATTTGCTCTGTGATAATGAGATGGTAAACTATGGGCTGATGTGATAATAATAGGGATATGTTGATTTTCAACGCGAATGCGTTCAACCATTCTAAACCCGCCCATAAAAGGCATTTCCAAATCCGTAATGATGATGTCTGGCAAATCTTTGTAGTAGCGATACAACCCCTCTTCTCCATTACGCGCCGTATAAAAAACGTCGAAAACGGTATTGAAAATAGAGAACAAAGAACTTAAAACATCCTTTTCATCTTCGACAATTAAAGGCCGAATGCTTTTTAGCAACTGCAAATCCACTACGCTAACCCTCGCAATCTAATCTCAAAGCGCGCACCCTCAGATGTATTTTCAACATGAATAGTGCCATGCATATGATCTTCAATAATCATTTTTGTCATATAAAGCCCAAGCCCTGTTCCATGCTTCGCCCCTTTGGTGGAGAAGTAAGGTTGGAAAATTTGCGGCATCAAGGCATCATCAATTCCGCCACCATTATCTTCAATACTCACACAAATCATCTCTGCATCTCGTTTCGCCTCAATGCAAATCTGCTTTGCTTTGGTGATATTTCTTTCAATGAGAACGTCTTTGGCATTGTTGAGAATGTTGATGAGGGATTGTCCAAATTCATTTGGAAAGCTCTCAATTTTCAACCCATCTTCAAATGAACATGCAAACTCAATTCCATGTGTCGCATAAAGAGGTCGCACCATTTCAATCGCATATTCAAGTTGCTGTTTAATGTCAAAAATCTTCATGGATTTATCAGGTTTGAAGAAATCTCTAAAGTCATCAATCGTTTTTGACATTTGCAAAATTTGACGCATTGAATCAGATTTGAACTCTTCCATGATTTTATCGTCTAATTTTTGCTGTTTGTACTTAAAGGCAATATTTTGGGCTAAAAGAGAGAGGACATTTAAAGGTTGCCTCCATTGATGAGCAATCATACTAATCATCTCACCCATTTGAGCATGGCGTGATTGATGAAATAGCATCGCTTCTTGCTGTCGGTTCGTATGGATTTGATTTTGTACTTGGAGTTCTAGGTTTTCATTTAACGCTTGCAAGGCATATTGCGCCTCTTTTAGCTCACTGACATCAATGACGGCAGAAAGACGTAAGCTTTTATTTAGACCAACCATCGAACCTCGAACGAGTGCAGAAAAAGAGACTCCGTTGCGGCGCAAAAGAACACATTCATACATCATAGTATCATGCAACAATTTGGATTGAACGAGGGTTAATGATTCAGGTGCTATAAAATCCATGATTGTTTTTCCCACCACGTCACTCTCTTGTTCAAAACCAAAGATTTTCAGTGCTTGCTGGTTGCATTGAAGAATGCGCCCTTGTTTATTAGAAAGAATCATGCCCTCAATGGTTAAATCAATCAGTAAGGAGAGCTGCTGTTTTTCGCGCAATAAGCTATAAATTAAAAAAAGCGCTAATGCAACGGATGCACCTAAGATAAAGACTAAGATATGTGGTGTTATTGCCATAAAAGTTCCTGCTGAGGCTCACCGATAAAATATCCTTGAAACTCGTCGATCCCTAGAGGATAAAGAATATCAAATACCTGTTGGTTATGGACAAATTCTGCAATGGTTTTAATATTTAACGCTTTTGCAAACGAGACTATACCTTGCACCAACATCAACGATTTTTCATCGGTATCAACATTTTTAATTAAACTACCATCAATTTTAACATAAGCAGGTTGCAATTCTATAACATGAGAAAAATTGGAGTATCCTGTGCCAAAATCATCAATGGCAATGGGGGCATTTTCGTATTTGATATATTTTAAAAAGCTTTTAATGGCATTTAAGTCGGTTACTTTTTCACTTTCCACAACTTCAAAAACAAGGTTAAACGGTATATTTTTTTCTTGAAAGAGAAGCACTTTTGCACGAATCATGTCACGTATCTCTTTATTGAGCATATCGCGAAAACTAAGATTAATAGAAAATGTCATCAAAGGATACGCCTCAGCGACATCCAATACTTTTTCAATCATACGGTAACTTAAAGTATCGTACTGTTTTGTACGGCGCGCGATATCTAGGAAATAGTAAGGCGAGACATATTGTTCATGCCCCAATCTATCTTTGGTGCGAATGCGAATTAATGCCTCATACTTAATGATTTTGCAATCATCATTCCAAATAGGCTGAAAAAAAGGAACAACATTGTCTTGATTTAGCGTATCTGCAATCACATCTTGCCAATAAAAATCATTGGAAAGAGACTCCGTTTCATCTAAATTACTGGTATAAACAACAAATGATTTTCCCATTTGTTTTGCAAAATCTAAAGCGGTAAAGGCTTTATTGAAAAGATTTTCTTGATCAAACGTCACACCCATCGAAATATTAATTAAAATTTTTTCATTGAGGTCTTGAATTTTTATCTCCAAACCATTGAGCGCATCAAGAGCTTGCGTAATATCTTCATAAATTTTTTCCGGGTCAAGATGCGTATCAATATGCAACATGACAAATTCATTGGATGAAATTCTAAAAGCATCAAAACAAAGCTTCTCGGCAACTCTTTTAAGCGAAAGTGAAAACTCTTTTAATATTTCATTACCAATGTCAATGCCATAGAGTTTATTGTAATTTTTAAAATTATCAATATTGATTAAAAACAAAGAGGGAACTTCTGTCGGGGAGATATGACTTAAGATAGTGTCTAATGTGTTTTTATTGGGAAGCTTCGTTAAAGCGTCCGTATGCAATTGTTCTTCAAGAGCAAATTGTTGCATCGCTATGGTCTGTTTCAAATCATTGGTATAGGCTTTGGATTCATTTTTAAGCCTTATAGTCTCAACCGTCGATAAAAGCGATTCCAAAAGTTGGTCTAGTTCAATCGGTTTTAAAATATAACCATTCACACCCAAGCGAATCGTTTCAATAAAATACTCGCTATCGCTATGAGCCGATGTAACGATAATAGCGCTCTCTTTGCACAATTTACGAATACGAGCGATTAAAGAAAGCCCATCCATAACGGGCATTTGAAGGTCTGTAATAATAAGATCGTAATTTTGTATTTGAAAATTATCGGTAGATTCTAAAGAAGGGAGTGCCATTTCGGCATCAAGAAATTTATCGTAAGCCTCTTGTCCATTGCTAGCAACATCAACATAATCACAAAATTCACTTAAAATTGACTGCGTATATTTTCGTGTTATTTCATCATCTTCAACGTATAAAATTTTAAGGTTTTTACAATGAGATTTTAAGCTCTCTAAAGCTGAATTGTCCATTACTTTCCTAAATAACTGTGGATCGGGTTTGTATTATACTTTACAAAACTCAATCTATTATCAGCTCTTTACGAGGATTATAAGGAAAGAGGCCTTATTATAACACCAATCGATACCCCGTTCCATACTCTGTCATAATATAACGTGGCTTTTTTGGGTCATCGCCAAGCTTTTTACGAATATTTTGAATATGATAATTTAGCGATTGCGGTGAGCTCAAAGAAGAGAGATGAATCGCTAAAACATTACGATAAACCACCCTATTTTTATTCTCTATGAGGAAAGAAAGGATTTTATATTCAATGGCGGTTAATGAAAGTGGCTTTTGATTGAGTAAGATCGTTTGATTATTATAATCTATTGCCAAATTATTTTTATTGTAATCTAATTTAATCATAGAACAACGTTTTAAAATCGCCCAAATACGAACTTCTAGCTCTTCTAAAATAAAAGGCTTTGATAAATAATCATCAACACCAAATCGAAATGCTTGGATTTTTGCTTCAATATTTGTATGAGAGCTCAAAATAATAATAGGAATATTACTTTGATTATTAATCTGTTTAATTACTTCAAATCCACTAAAATCAGGAAGGCTCAAATCTAAGAGCAACAGTTCGTAAGGTTGTGATGAAAGTTTTAATAATCCGTCTACAGCCGTTTCTGAAATATCAACTTCAAATCCGACACTTTCTAAGAATTGTGCAACTTGACTTGCTGCATCATAATCATCTTCGATCAAAAGAATTTTAATTTTTTTCTGCATGATATCTAAGACTCCAAACCGTTATAATGAAGTATTATACATAAAAGGCTCACTTTTTTGCCAACAACAATGCTATAATAGCTCAACTTATCTTTAAAATTAAAGAGATGCAATGTACCCAGCAGAAAAACAACTGGCTATTTTGTTAGAATTCGGTAAAGTCATCAATAAGACAAAAAGTCTCAATGATGTCTTATCGTCTATGGCATCTTTTGCACGTGATCTCCTTCATGCAGATCGCTGTTCCATTTTCGTTTATGATAAAGAAAAAAACGAATTATGGTCTAAAGTTGCACATAATATCGAACCTATTCGAATTAGCTGTGAAAAAGGCGTGGCTGCATATGCTGCTTTGTCAAAAGAGACACAAATTGTCGTGGATGCCTACAATGACTATCGTTTCAATCCAGACATTGATAAAGCGACAGGTTACCTCACTCACACCATTTTGTCTGTTCCTCTTTTAGATAATCATGAAAATACGATTGGTGTTTTTCAAGCACTCAATAAAAAAAACAGCATGTTTACTAATGTGGATGCTGAACTACTTTTACTTATTTCCAATTATGCTGCCTCAGCCATTGAAAATGCTATGTTGTATGATAAATTACGCGATACGCAAACAAAAATCATCAATAAACTCTCATCAGCGGCAGAATTTAAAGACCAAGAGACCTCAAAACATACCAAACGTGTAGGACTATACAGCGCCCTCTTGGCAGAAAAATACGGTTTAAGCAAAGATGCTATCTACACCATTGAACTTGCAGCACCGATGCACGATACAGGTAAAATCGGCATACCCGATAAAATTTTGCTAAAGCCTGAAAAGCTCACTTCAGAAGAGTTTGAGATTATGAAGACGCATACGCAATTAGGACACGATCTTTTAATCGACAACGATAACGAATACCTAAAGGCCGCAGCGTTAATCGCACTTGAACATCATGAAAAATGGGATGGGAGTGGTTATCCTCATGGCAAAAAGGGCGAAGAAATCTCTATTTTTGGTCGCATCGTTGCAATTGCTGACGTCTTTGATGCCTTAATCTCAATCAGACCGTATAAAATTGCTTGGAGTTTTGATGAGGCGCATTCTCTTTTGAAAAAAAGCAGTGGCACGCACTTTGACCCTCAATTGATTCAACTCTTTAATGAAAATATCGAAAAAATCCACTCCATTTATGAAGAACTCAAAGATTAAACGCTAGCGATACTTTTTTTACGGTAAGGAACACTTTGTGCACTTTTTCTGACAAAGAAAACAAAAGGATCGCACATGAGTTGTTCTTGCACATCATCCACCAACACCCAAAATGAACTTCATGCCAGCATCTTGCAAAAAATTAACAACCACCCTTGTTATTCGCAAGACGCCCACCAACATTATGCGCGCATCCATGTAGCGGTTGCTCCAGCGTGCAATATTCAGTGTAATTACTGTAACCGAAAATACGACTGTTCTAACGAAAGTCGCCCAGGAGTTACCAGTTACAAGCTCACACCCGAAGAGGCAGTCAAAAAAGTTTTACATGTAGGCGGTCTTATCCAACAACTCAGTGTTGTAGGAATTGCAGGACCAGGGGATGGACTTGCCAATCCAAAGCAAACATTTGAAACCTTTGCGCTTCTGAAAAAGTATGCTCCTGATATCAAGCTGTGTTTATCTACCAATGGCTTAATGATTCATAAGCATATTGATGAGATTGCAAAATACACGATTGAACACGTCACTGTTACCCTGAACTCTGTAGATGAAACAGGTGAAATTGGTTCTAAAATTTATCCATGGGTCTTTTACGAACATAAAAAACACCGAGGCGTTGAAGGGGCTAAATTACTGCTTGAAAAACAGCTTCTTGGTATAAAAATGCTTGTTGAGCGAGGCATTCTTGTAAAAGTCAATTCTGTCTTAATTCCAGGAATCAATGATGAACATCTTCCTTTAGTCGCTAAAAAAGTGAAAGAGCTCGGTGTTTTTATTCAAAATGTTATGCCGCTCATTTCAAAACCTGAATTTGGTACTAAATTTGGCTTAGATGGTATCCCAAGTGCCAGCCACAAACAACTGATGAAAGCGCAAGAAGCGTGTGATGTCAATGTCAAGATGATGCGTCACTGCCGCCAATGCCGTGCAGATGCCGTGGGACTTTTGGGCGAAGATAGAAGCGATGAATTTTTTAAAGAGAGTTTTTCAGATAAAAGCTTTGAAGAGCTTTCGCATCATTACAATTTAAATTCTCGTATGAAAACACATGAAAACATTGAGACATGGAGACGTGCCCTTCGCTCTGCCAATGGCAAAGTTTTACAAGAAGAAGCCTTGGATAAAAATGAACTTAGCTCCACGGGTGAAACCAAGCTTGTGGCAGTCACTACCAGAGGCAATGGCTTGATTAACGACCATTTTGGCAGTGCCAAAGAATTTTTGATTTATGAAGCAGGAGATAAAGCAATTAAATTTATCATGCACCGTAAAGTCGAAAAAGCCTACTGTATGGGAAAAGAAGGCTGCGATGGGTCATATCCTATTGATGAAATCAAAGCTGCACTTGCTGATTGCCATCTTTTACTAACACAAAAAATCGGCGAATGCCCACAAAAAGAGTTAGAGAGCATTCATCTTACCAGTGATGAGAGTTACGCGGATGAACCTATTGAGATTTCTGTGCTCAAAAGTGTTAAAAAACACTTTTTCCAAACAGCGTCTTAAAAAACTTAAAAAAAGTGATGCACCTTTCGTGCTCTTTTTCATCTCGCAAATAGATAGTTTGCGAGATGCATAGAAGGAGATTGGCAATGATTATCAACGATACCACACTCAGAGATGGCGAACAGGCCCCTTATGTTGCCTTTAATACTCAAGAAAAAATTGACATAGCAACAGCACTGTATCATTCAGGTGCCGATGAACTTGAAGTGGGTATTCCTGCGATGGGAGCAAAAGAGCAAGCTGATATTAAAGAGATTTTAGCGCTCAATCTTCCTTTGCGTATCATGAGTTGGAATCGTGCAACGATGAGTGATCTTGACGCTTCTTTATCCTGTGGGCTTCAAGCCGTTGATCTCTCCATCCCGGTATCAGATATTCTGATTGAGGCAAAATTTGGGGGCGATAAAACACGCCTTTTGAAAAACTTGGAAACGGTTTTACATGTAGCAACGCAAGAAGGACTTTTTTGCTGTATTGGCGGTGAAGATAGCTCGCGTGCTGATTTAGGATTTATAAAAGAAGTCATGGAATTAGGAGCGAGTTTTGGGGCTCATCGTTTTCGGTACTGCGATACCGTTGGCATTATGCGTCCACACCAAATTTACAGCCACATCTCGTACCTCTCTTCGTTAAATCTTTTAGAGATTGAAATGCATACACATAACGATTTTGGTATGGCAACAGCCAATGCGATTAGCGGTCTAGAAGCTGGTGCTATCAGCGTGAACACGACGGTGATAGGATTGGGAGAACGTGCGGGCAATGCAAGTTTTGAGCAAGTACTCATGAGCCTTGTACATCTTTTTGACGAAGCACGAACTATCAATTCCGATGCACTGAAACATGTCGTTCAACTCGTTGAAAAAGCGTCAAAACAAACTATTTCGGCGACCATGCCCATTGTAGGAAAAAATATCTTTTCGCACGAATCTGGCATTCATGTCAATGGAATGATTAAGCATGAAAAAGCATATGAAGCCTTTTCACCGCAAAGCGTTGGAATGAAACGCAGCTATCCTATTGGTAAGCATTCAGGAAGTTCAACACTGCTCTATCATTTACGAGCGATGGGCGTTGAACCTGAAAATGAAATCATCAATCAAATCTTGCCTACTGTGCGAGAAATTGTTACTGAGCGTAAAAAAGTTCTGAACAAAAAGGAGCTTAAAGCGCTTTACAACGCTTCAAAAGCGGGATAAAACATTATGGACGAATACGCTTCAAAAATCATTTGTGAATGTGGTCAAAAGACAATACAAGAAGCTATTGAAATCTTCCGTTCAACAACACTCCCCTATAAAAAAGCTAAAAAATTGGTTACAGGGTGCAACCAAACGTGTTGCAGAAGACCTTTGATGGCTCTTTTTAATATGGTAGAATTTGGTGAAATTGATTACGAAGAGATTGCTTTTCTCATCGACCAAAAAAATAGCAGGTTTGAACAAGGAGAAAATGATGAGTGAACGCATTCGTGATTTTGCGGCATGGATTAAATCCATTGGCTTAGAACATACGCTTCCTCGTGATTTGGCAAAATTAGAGACACTCAGCACACTCGATTTAAGTCGAAAAAAAATTAAAAGTCTTCCTGAAAGTATCGGAGCACTTCAAAATCTCACGGTATTAAAACTCTCTGGTAATAGACTCACCTCTTTGCCCAACGCTCTTTGCACACTTAAAAATTTACGTAATTTGCAGTGCGAAAACAATCTTTTGGAAAGTCTGCCCGAAAATTTTGGAAATTTGAGCGCTTTGGTCATTTTAAATCTCAATGGTAACCAACTAAGCTTCTTGCCTCAAAGTTTTTACGAACTGACCAATCTAACGCGTCTTACCCTTGCCGTCAATCGTCTAAACCATTTAGATGAAGCATTTAAAAACCTCAAAAAACTTTTACATGTAAGTTTAGATACCAACTATTTTTCAACGCTTCCCGATGTGTTTGGCTCGATGCAATCTCTTTATTTTTTAGACGTATCGTTCAATAAGCTTACCACGCTTCCTAAATCACTCGGTACCATAAAAGAGCTAGAAACACTCATTTTAGAGGGAAATCTTCTTCAAAATCTCCCTTCACTCGAAGCTCATGATATGCTCGTTAAACTCAATCTCAGTTCCAATCATCTTAAAAGTATCGACTTTGACATTTCAAAACTAGAAGATTTGCAGATTCTCTCTTTAGAAAACAACCAGCTTGAAGCTATTCCAGATGCATTATGCCAACTCTCAAAACTCACCTCTCTTGATCTAAGCGCCAATCGCTTGCAAAGTCTTCCTGAATGCATCGGAAATCTAACAAAACTGTATGAGCTCGATGTAGAAGATAACTGCTTGAAGACGCTTCCTAAAGCCATAGAGAATCTTAAAAATCTTAAAAATCTTTTCATCGCCAACAATCAAAATCTTCAAAAGCCAAACCTTCCAACATTGGAGTACTGTGATATAGAATAAGGATATTTTAACTCCTCCTTAGCTACCATATAAGAATGACTCAGATTGAAAAAATACGACTTTTAAAACTTTTATACCAATACCGAGCTATGGGGTTTGAATACTTCCAAGAATATCGTCCTCTTGGAATGGAAAAACAGCCCACACTTTCGCTCAACTTGGAAGAACTAAAACACGAAGTGGCACAATGCCATTTGTGTGCGCTCTCAAAAAGTCGTAAAAATGTTATCTTCGGCGCAGGCAACCTGAAAGCCAAAGTAATGTTTATAGGCGATAATCCTGGTGTCAGTGAAGATGAAACAGGCATGCTTTTTACAGGTAAAAGTGGTGAATTGCTTGCTAAAATGATCGAAAATGTGTTGTTGATACCTAAAGAAGACGTGTACGTTACAACGATACTCAAGTGTAAAACACCTGATAATCGTGTACCGACTCCTGAAGAAGTCGCGTGCTGTAAACCCTATGTGATGCAACAAATCCAGACGATAAAACCTAAAATTATTGTCGCGTTGGGTTCGACGAGCTTTCATCATCTCACAGGTGAATACGACACACCCATAGATCAAATACGAGGCTCGGTGCTTAATTTTGGTGAAGCCAAATTGATTCCGACGTTTCACCCCAATTTTTTATTGCGTAATCCTAGTGCCAAGAAAGAGGTTTATGCAGATTTGTTAAAAGTAAGGAGTATGTTATGAGATTTTGGCTCTCTTTTGTCGTCATTTTAGCTTTATTCACGGGTTGTACCACCACAACTCCTGAGCCTTATAAACCAACTACATACAATGTCTCATCCAAAACACGTAATGTGAATCAAAAAAGTACAGCAACCTACCCTGGTTCTGGTAGTTCTACCATTCAATCCAAAGTCATTCAACAGCCAACAACGCAGCCGACGCAACCAGCCAACACGCCTTTAATCGATACAACGATTACTTCAACGACATTGGCAATGGCAACCCCAACACCGAGTACCAGTGTTGAACCCACAATGCCACAGCAAGAAGGCGAACAAGTGGGGCAAAGCGAGGGTGTAATGAACATCGTATCACCTATGCCAAAACCACTGAATGATGATAGCACGATGATTAAAATTGCCGTTTTGATTCCTCAAAAAACTATCAAAAAGTACGCCATTAGCACCGTAAACTCCGTTATGTCGTATTTGCTGTATAAAAACTACTATTTCGACCTCAATGTTTTTAATTCAGGCGATGAAAAAGAAGACTCAATTGTGGCAGAGCTGGATAAAATTAAGGCGGGAGGATACCAATACATTATCGCACCTATGACCAATGAAGGTGCTATGGTTGTAGCAAACCATGTTCAAGACACCTTGGTGTTCATCCCAACACTTCACCGCTCAGCACTTCCATCAACAGGGAGTAACATTATTTTTGGCGGTATTGATTACGACCAACAAATCGCCCTTTTAGCGGAAAAAGCCAACGAGAGAGTCGGAACATTTGAAGACGGGAGTAGTTTAAGCTATCAACTAAATGGCATGATTAAACAACACAGCAACAGAGTCTTTTATGAAAAACGTGTTGAAAGCTCCAAAGCAAACTTTAGAGGTATGTTTAGAGGCAACACCTCTTTAAACAATGCATCACTATACCTCAATACACCATTAGTCACCACCAGCCTTATCGCTTCACAACTGAGAGCCAACGACATTATGGCAAATGCGCTTCTTTCAACGCAAATCAATTACAATCCTCTGCTTTTAACCCTCACGCAATACGAAGATAGAAGCCATATGTATATCGCAAACTCTATTCAAAAAGCGCCCACAGGTTTAGAAGAGATTAATGCGATGTTTGGACATGACATCATCTACGACTGGGTGAATTATTCTACCTCTATTGGAGCGGATTACTTGTGTTCAAATTTCTTCGAAGGACAAGTACCGCGTATCTTCAAAGAGTCCGTTCTCAGTAATCAAGTTATTTATAACACCTCTTTATATCAACCAGGACGTAATGAATTTATACGTGTCATGCCTTAAGGAAAAAGGCTTAGAAAAAAAGCCTTTGTATCTGCATCTATACGCGATGGCTTTCCCTCTTTAACATAAGCAAGAGTGGAAGTCATCGAAAAGAGTAGCTCTTCTTCTTTGTAAATCTCTTGCTTCAAAATCAACGATGCTTTTTTTAACTCAATCAATTCATTTTTCACTTCAATCATATCACCCAGTTTAGCAGGCTTCATAAAATCTGCCTCTAAGCGTCGTACAACAAAATGTCCCCCATCAATAGCGGGGCTTCTGCCATGCTCATAAAAGATGTCGCTGCGTGCACGTTCACAAAATTTGAGGTAATTCGCGTGGTAAACAACACCACCTGCATCGGTATCATCATAATAGATACGTGTTTTCATTCAATATTCCTTAATCTATCATAAGTAACTCTTAGATTTTACAAAACTCTATCTTTTACTCTACTTTACCTTCAAAATCATCGTCACACAATTGGACCTATGTTATTAACATAGAGTGCTGTCCAATAATTTTTTGTTTTTGACTGAGGACATTGATGACTTCTTTATAAAGTATTGGATACTGAATTATTTTTTCTTTGAAGTAATCGAACGGAATAATAAGAATATCGCCTGGAGAAAAAAATTTAATAGTCTCAAAATAACGTATATTGGCAAAATTAGCATAAGCTCCTATTAACTCACCTCCAATACAATCAATGACGTGCTGTGTATCTTTATAAACTTTTAATTGCCCGGAAAGAAAGATATAAAGGTTATGGGGAGCGTCACCCTTTTGGTAGAGGGTTTCATTATAGGTATAGTGTCTGATAGAAGAATTTTGTGCAAGATTCTCACACAATATATTTTCAAGATTAATACAATAAGAATCCAAATAATGTTTAAGCATTGTAATATACCTTAAAGTAGAGATAACGCTATCTTAAAAAAAGATAGCGTCATTGATACACTTAGTGAACTTCTTTCCAGATTTTGACTTTCCAAGCGAAAGCTAAGAGCGTAAAGATAGCCATAAAAGCGATCAGTTTATAGCCAAGGCCTTCTCTTTCAGCTTTTTTGCGATCACCCACTTTTT